>CANHEA010000096.1 GCA_947459635.1 Flavobacteriaceae bacterium
ATTTGTGATTTTTTTTGAGGTTGCAAATATATGAATTTAAAAAACAATTAATCAACCTAATTCACTAAAATTTAATTACATAAACTTTTACTTTTGTCAACCTAAATTTTACAATGGATTTTGCTAACTCATTAACACAATGGTATCTAAAAAACAAACGCGATTTGCCGTGGCGAAACACGAAAGATCCGTATTTGATTTGGTTGTCTGAAATTATGCTCCAGCAAACAAGAGTTGCGCAAGGAATGCCATACTTTTATGCATTTACGACAGCGTTTCCAACCGTTTTTGACTTGGCAAATGCCTCTGAGCAGGAGGTTTTGAAATTATGGCAGGGATTGGGATACTATTCTAGAGCAAGGAATTTACACAAAACCGCACAAGATATTGCCCATTCTCGGAACGGCGTGTTCCCGGCTTCTTTTAAAGAACTGATGAAACTTAAAGGTGTAGGAGAATATACCGCCGCTGCTATTGCGTCTTTTTCGTTTAACGAGGTCGTTCCAGTTGTTGACGGGAATGTTTTTCGTGTACTATCTAGGTATTTTGATGTCCAAACTGACATACAATCCAATAGTGCAAAAAAGGAATTTTTTGAATTGGCTCTTGAATTAATGCCTAAAAACAATCCTGCTTTGTTTAATCAAGCTATTATGGAATTTGGCGCATTGCAATGTGTTCCGAAGAGTCCTAATTGTGGTGATTGTCCTCTTAATCATGGTTGTTTAGCATTACAAAAGAAGAAAGTGCATTTGCTGCCAGTTAAGTTAAAGAAGGTGAAAGTTAGAAATCGGTATTTTAATTATTTAATTTTCATTGATGTCAATGGCAATACACAAATTCAACAGCGATCTGGCAATGGAATTTGGCACAATCTATATGAGTTTCCGTTAATAGAATCCGACCAAAATGTTGAACTCAAAGATTTTGAAGTACAAATAGTGAATCAGAGATTCGTCGACAACGCCATTCTTTCTTTTGAAGAATTGAATGCAAAAAGTCAAGTTCATAAATTAACGCATCAACATTTACACATAAAATTTTGGAGGATTGCTGTTGCAGGAACATTAGCTGACGGAATAGATTATGCCACTTTATTAGGTTATCCCTTTCCAATCGTACTTTATAATTTTATAGAAAAGGATTGGATATAGTTTTTAAAATTTTACTACATTTGGATAAAATACAATACCACACAAAATGAGCGGAACGTTAAACAAAGTCATGTTAATTGGTCACTTAGGAGAAGATGTAAAAATGCATTATTTCGAAGGCGGCAACTGCATCGGAAGATTTCCTTTAGCAACGAACGAAACTTATATCAACAAATCTACCAACGAAAAAATCACTTCTACAGAATGGCATAATTTAGTTGTTCGAAATAAAGCAGCTGAAATTTGCGAGAAATATTTATCTAAAGGAGACAAAATTTTTGTAGAAGGCAGAATCAAATCCAGACAATGGCAAACAGAAGAAGGAGTGACCAAGTACACAACAGAGATTCAAGTTACTGAATTTACTTTCCTTACTGTTAAGAAAGAAATAGAATCAAGCAAAGGGATGCCAGATGCCAAGAGCCCAAATTTTGATTCTCATGACAGTCCAATGTCGGAGAACGACATGCCGTTTTAATATTGTGTAACTAACGTATTTCAATTTGGACCCAGAGCCCAGTTATAGTTTACTTTCCACCATCGATACCGATTTGCTTTTTGGTTTTATCGGTATTTTTATTTTGCTTTTTTGCTCAGCATTCATTTCTGCAGCTGAAGTAGCCTATTTTTCGCTAACACCAAAGGATATCGATCAATGTGCTCAAGAAAATCCAGCGAAGACCAAAATCATATCGAAACTTCTTGAAAAACCAAAGAAACTTTTAGCGACGCTTTTAGTAGCTAATAATTTTATCAATATTGGTGTCGTCATTTTATTTTCAATAATGGGGAAGAATCTCTTTGAAGACATCGCATCCCCTTTGCTAAAATTTGTTGTCGAGGTAATTCTTGTGACTTTTTTGATATTACTATTTGGTGAAGTATTGCCCAAAGTTTATGCGAATAGAAATAACATAAAATTCGCCAAATTCGTTGCTTATCCCTTGTCGATTCTCGATATGCTGTTGTCGCCAATTAGCATGCCCATGCGTTCATTAACCATTTTCTTGCACGAAAAATTAGGTAAGCAAAAAAGCAATTTTTCGGTAGACCAGTTGTCGCAAGCGCTAGAGTTGACTTCTTCTGAAGAAACAACCCACGAAGAACAAAAGATTCTAGAAGGAATTGTTTCGTTTGGAAATACAGACACCAAGCAAGTTATGAGTCCACGAATAGACATATTTGCGCTAGAGATTTCCGAAACTTTTGCAGAAATATTACCTAAAATTTCGGAGAAAGGATATTCGAGAATTCCCGTTTATCGAGACAATATAGATCATGTCGAAGGCGTTTTGTTTGTCAAAGATTTGATTCCACATATTAACAAGAAAGAACTCGATTGGATTGCACTAACACGTGAACCTTTTTTCGTTCCTGAAAACAAAAAGTTGGATAATTTGCTCAAAGATTTTCAAAGCATGAAAAGCCATTTGGCGATTGTAGTCGATGAATACGGAGGAACTTCAGGCTTGGTTTCTTTGGAAGATATTATAGAAGAAATTGTAGGTGATATCAGTGATGAGTTTGATGACGAAAACCTCAATTATTCTCAAATTGATGAAAGGAATTTTCTTTTTGAAGGCAAAATCAATTTAAAGGACTTTTACAGAATCATTGAAGTAGATGAAGATCTGTTTGAAGAACGCAAAGGTGAGGCCGAAACCTTAGCAGGATTTATTCTCGAAATCATTGGAAACTTTCCCAGAAAAGGTCAAAAAATCTCTTTTGATAACTGCAGGTTTACGATTGAAACACTAGATAAAAAAAGGATCAAGCAAATAAAGGTAACCATTGAATAATCAACATATGATTTTGAAGAAAATAAGTATTCTATTTTTGCTTTCTATTTTTTTGCTCTTAGTGGGTTGCAAGGATGATGTGCTTCCAAAGCCTACGAGTCAATTGCGACTAGATTATACCATGGCGCAATACGCTCATTTCGAAAACGCTTGTCCTTTTGCTTTTGACATCAACGACAAGGCAATTATCAAAGAAAAATCAGATTGTAATTTCACGATTGATTATCCGAAAATGAAAGCCACCATTTATGTGAGCTATAAACCAGTAAAGAATAATATCAACGCATTGCTTAAAGATGCCCAAAAGCTGACGTACGAACACGTTATCAAAGCAGACGATATTCTAGAGCAACCATTTATCAATTCCGACCATAAAGTATATGGCATGTTTTATCATGTCAACGGGAATGCGGCTACCAATGCGCAATTTTACGTAACGGATAGCGTCAAACACTTTATTGATTGTTCCGTATATTTCTATGCAAAACCCAACTTCGACTCGATTATGCCGGCTGCTAGTTACGTCAAAAATGACATGCAGCGGTTGATGGAAAGTTTGCGCTGGAAGTAATTTAGAGAAAAATAAAAAGCCAAGAATCAAGATTGTAATGGTCTTGGTTCTTGGCTTTTTGCTATATGCGAAGTTAATCTTCTATTTTGCGGCTACCATATTTGAAACTTTATACGTTTCTCCATCAGCAGTTGCTTCGACTATTTTTGTCAGAGATTCTGGGCTTTGAAGTGCACTGTCAAATGACACCGTCGCTTCCTTTTTGTCAAAGTCAACAGTTGCGCTTTGAACACCATTTGTTTCGGCTAATTCTTTTTCAATGGTTTTGGCACAGCCGATAGCACAGGTCATTCCTTCAATGGTGAACGTTGCCTTTTTCAAATTCTCAGGTTTGATAGCTGCCTTTGCTTCAGTAACAGGTTTTTCGCCAGGTGCGCTTGCTGTTTGCTTGCAGCAAATAAAGAATATTCCTGAGATTGATGCAACCATTAAAAGTTTGGGAAGAGTCATGATTAATAATTTAATTGGGACGATATTTATATTAACAATATGGTTACAAAAATATATAAAAAAAGCAGGTACAATTCATAAAATTATTACAAATTTGACAAAACTATAATCCGAAGATGAAACCGCAACAACTAAAATGGATCTACTTATCAATACTTGCGCTGATTTGGGGAAGTTCCTTTATTTTGATCAAACGCGGATTGGTTGGACTCAATCCTTTGCAAGTTGGTTCTTTGCGGATGATTTTTGCTGCTGTTTTTCTTTTCATTATTGGTTTTAGAAATTTACCTAAAATTCCATTGCATCAGTGGAAATACTTGGCCTTGACCGCATTATTCGGTACATTTATCCCCGCATTTTTGTTTGCTATTGCTCAAACGCAAATTGACAGTTCTGTAAGTTCAATTTTGAACTCGCTAACACCTTTGAATACATTAATGATCGGCGCGCTTATTTTTGGATTGCAATTTAAAAGAATTCAAATAATAGGTGTTGTCATTGGTTTTGTTGGGACTTCATTACTGATTCTTAACGGAGCATTGCATCATCCCGAACAAAATTACTATTACGCGATTTTGGTATTAATCGCAACACTTTGTTACGCATTAAATGTCAATTTGATCAAGAGATACTTGTCTGATTTGTCGCCACTCAGCATTAGCGTGGGTAACTTTACAGTGATGTTGATTCCCGCATTGGTCATTTTGTTTAGCACGGGGTTTTTGGAAAAAATGTCTACAGTAGAAGTGCAACATGCGGTCTTTTATATCATGATTTTGGGCGTAGTTGGAACAGGCATTGCCAACATTATCTTCTTTAAGCTTATTCAAATGGCAACACCAGTATTTGCGACGTCAGTAACCTATTTGATTCCGATTGTGGCTTTCTTTTGGGGGATGTTAGATCAGGAAGTGTTGACTTTGGTTCAATTGATAGGAGCAGCAATTATTTTGTTTGGCGTTTATCTCACAAGTAAAAAATAAAAAGGCCGTCAATAGTGACAGCCTTTCCTAATTTTATTGGTTCAATTTATTGAAAATCAGCATCTGAGACACCTTCGTTTATTTTTACATCTGTGGTTGTGAGTAAGATTTCCATTCCAATGTTAATCGAGTTGACGAACGGAATTTTGATGCCGTTTACCTCACGATAGTCACTAAAATTACTTGTTTGCGAAATTAATTGGCCGCCCACATCCATAGATTTTATCTGAGCTACTTTTAGCCCTGATTTAACATCGTAAAAATATTTAGCATTCCCATCCTTTAAAACATAAGTATCAGCATCATTATATACTTCAACGCCTTCTAATACTATTGTTGGTTTGTTTATTAAAACTAGTTCATCAAAAGGAACAGCGCTCGATTTAGTTTCGGCTAATTCATCGCCAAATAGATCTTTTTTCTGACCTTGTTGAATGATATAAGCTCCTTTTTCATTGACCACTTGTTTCATCATTGACATTCCCATCAATTTGATTTCGCGAAGTTGCTTGTTGGCGGATGTTGTTTTAGAGGTCAACTCGATAGGAGCTCCTTGAACAGTTCCCGACGAAATGGTAAACAATGATTTTACCTCGCGCAATGCCTTTTGGCCGCCGATTGCTGCAATATATTTTTCAAGCACCTTTTTTGCTGTTATCTCTTTTGGGATTTCTAATTTGTAATTGGGTCTTTCGGTCGCAATTCCATATTTGTCGAAGTAGAAAATCGGGATTTGTAGTTTTTCTAATGAGGGCAATATCTCTGCACCTTTGCCAACAACAACAATTCGCTCTTGATCAGGTAAAACATATTTATTGACAACTCGCATGACATCCTCGGCGGTTACTGCATTTATTTTCTCGATATATTTTTCATAAAAATCTTCTTCTAGACCTTGCGTTTTAATTTCTAATGCATAACCAGCAACGGTTTCTGGCTTTTCTATTTCCATAACAAATTGACCGATGTAGCTTGCTTTCACATTTTGCAAGACATTTGGTGCTACTTTTTCAATTCGAATGCGTTTGATTTCTTTCAACATTTCTACGATTGCACTGTCAGTTACTGCATTTCTAACGGCAGTATATGCAATGAATCGAGAAATATATCTACTGTTTCCAATTCGAGATCCGGCGTCATAGGTCCAAGCGTTTTTCTCACGCAAGTTCGACATGAGATAACTATTATAATCGCCTCCCAAAATTTGATTGGCAAGAATAGCAGCAAAATAGTCAGGGTCTTTCATTTTTAAGGTACAAAGATTCATGATTGCAATTTCAGACTGCACCGCATTAGGCATATCTACGAAATTAATTTGAGTGTACTGAACGTCCTTAGCATAGGAATAACTCAAATCTGGCGCTATTGCTTTTTGCCAAGGTTCAAATAAAGTCTCTATTTGCGTTTTCACATTTTCAAAATTGACGTCGCCCATGACAACCAAATAAGCATTTTCTGGAACGAAGTACGAATTGTAATTTAATAAGATGTCGTCTAGCGTTATCACATTGATCGAAGCATCTGTGATATATTCACCAAAAGGATGGTTCTTTCCATAAGTCAAAACATTTTCGACTCTTCGCGCAACAGTAGGAACGCTTTTCTCGGTTGCTTTTAGACTTTCAATGAGTTTCGTTTTTTCTTTGTCTAATTCTGCATTTGTGAAAACGGTATGCAAAGTACCTTCTGCCATCAATTCAAGAATTCGCTGCGAATATTTCGACAATCCGCTTGCATACGCGCCGCTGTTGCTAAAACGAATAGTGGCGCCCAAGTAATCAATTTCCTCATTAAAGGCACTTTTTGATATTTTTTCTGAGCCGCTTCCAATTAGTGCGCTAGTCAATGCTGACACACCTTTCTTTGCACCTTCCAAATTGGGTGCATTATCGATGGAAAGACTAAACGAGACACGTGGCAGTTTGTGGTTTTCAACCACCAAAACTTTCAATCCGTTTTTTAAGGCAAATGACTGCGGCTTGCCAATATTTATTTGAGGTGCTGGACCTGGTTTTGGTTGTGCATTGTTCTGCGCGGGTACTGAGTATGCGAGGAAAAAACTAACTAGAATAAGGAATATGTTTTTCATGGCTGATGGATTAGTTTTGTTTTTTATCTTTAGCTGGAATGTAATCTAAAAGCAGTCGTTGGTTTGAACTCAAATAGGTTCTTGCTGCAGTTCTAATGTCTTCTCGAGTAATCGAACGATATAAGTCCATGTTGCTGTTGATCAAATTTACATCGCTATAAAGCAAATAATACGACGCCAAGTTTTCGGCAATTCCCTCGACTGTTGCATTGTTATTGACAAAGTCATTTTCAATTTTGTTTTGCAGTTTTTGAAAATCTCGTTCGGAGATGAGGTCTGTTTGGAGTTTGAGGATTTCATCATCAACTTCTTTCAAGATAGAAGTCGTGCTGTTTTCTCCCAATGGCAATCCGTATAGAATATACATGCCATAATCTTCCTGCTGTAGGGTAAACGCACCTATTTGTAGCGCCATTTTCTTATCGTCTACAATTTTCTTGTATAATATGGAGCTTTTCCCGTCGCTTAGTAAAGCCGATATCAATTCTAATATTCTAGCATCTTTTGTTTTCATCGATGGAATGCGGTAAGCCGCTACAATTCCAGGAATTTGAATGTTGGGATCTTCAAAAGTGGCGTGTATTGTTTTTGTAATTGGTTCTTCAGTAATGGCAGTTTTTTCAACGGCAGGCGCTTTTTTTACAGGGTTGAAATATTTATTGATCCATTTTTTGGCATCAGCAGATTCAAAATTTCCTGCAACAACTAAAACAGCATTGTTTGGGACATAGAATTTTTTGTTGAATGCTTTGAATTCTTCTAAGGTAGCTGCGTCAATATGTTCCATTGATCCGTCAATATCCCATCGATAAGGATGTTTTACGAACAGATTTTCTTTGACCACTTTGATCACGCTGCCGTACGGTTGGTTGTCTACTTTAAGTCGTTTTTCTTCTTTCACCACTTCTTTTTGCGTATCCACGCCTATTTGATTGATCACGGGATGCAACATGCGTTCCGCCTCCATCCAAATGGCCAATTCGAGGTTGTTTGATGGGAAGACTTCGTAGTAATAAGTACGGTCTACAGAAGTGTTGGCATTATTGGTGCCGCCGTTTCCAGAAACAATTTTCATCCATTCGCCTCGACCTATGTTTTCAGTTCCTTCGAACAACAGATGCTCGAAGAAATGTGCAAAACCAGTCCTTTTAGGATCTTCGTTTTTGGTCCCGACATGATACATTACGGAAGCAATAATGACGGGAGCCGATTTGTCTTGGTGCAAAATTACGTGCAGACCATTATCGAGAGTGAATTCTTCAAAAGTGACTTTTTGGGCGGATGCTAGATGGGCAAAGGCTAATGCAAATAAAGCGAAAAGCGAATTTTTCATGTTAAGAAATTAGAATGCTTTTAGGTAGCGGTTTCATAAATTGTGTTACGCCAAAAGTAAGTTTTTTTGATAAGGACTGAAAGTTCATTGTAAATAAATCGAACGAGGGAAACGCAGGCTTGCGTGAGCGATGGAAGTGGCATCCTTTTTCTTGCTGCTTTAGCAAGGAAAAGATAGAGCGGACAGCGCGACGGCGTGTGACTTTTACTGGATTAGGCATCAATTTTCCTAACGCCGGCACGCCAATAACTTTAAATTAAAAACTTTTTTCACATCTAGTTGCGAGAATGGGATTTAGTTGTATATTTGCATCCATTTTATAAACAAATAAACATCATTGTTATGTACGCAATCGTAGAGATAGCAGGGCAACAATTTAAAGTAAGCAAAGACTTAAAGGTTTATGTTCACCGTTTGGCTAACG
>CANHEA010000097.1 GCA_947459635.1 Flavobacteriaceae bacterium
ATTTTGGAGATGAAGAACTTCAGGGTATCTTTACTAATCTCTTTATCATAGACAAAGCGAACCGGCTCTCCAATTCGACGATCTTTGACACTCGTAGCAATCTTCTCCATCATGCTTTTGCTGATATCGCTGTCGATTTCGAGCTGTGCATCTCTGGTAATTTTGATCATGTTGGCAGAGATGCTCTCGTAGTCAAAAATGCTGAAAATACTATGTAAGTTATGTCTAATAACATCATCCAATAAGATGATATAGCTTTTTCCATCTTTTGGTGGAAGCACGACAAATCGGTTGATTGTTTTAGGAATTTCGATGACCGCGTAGGTAATTTCTTGTTTTGGTTTTACCAAATTAAGTATAGACCGTTTGGTATGTTCTGGCTTCATGACCAATTTAACCGCCAAGTAGCCTGAAGTGTCTTTTAATAAAGGAAATTCTGCTAGGTCATTTAAGATAATCGTAACCAAAGCCGGGCTAACTGTTTGTATAAAGAAGTCTTTGATGAACGTTTCGTGTTCCTCTAGTATTTGATTCTCGTTTACAATAAAGATATTCTCCGCTTCCAGTTTTTTCTGGATGACGTTTAGAATTCTTAGACTCTCAGATTGCTGTTGAATTACGATTTGTGTAATTTCTTGCAACAATTGCTGTGAACTAATTCCACCTAGAACTTTCTCACCGGAAATTCCAGACATACTCAATCTGCGAATCGCGGCAAAACGAACTCTAAAAAACTCATCTAAATTATTGGAAAAAATCCCGACGAAACGAAGTCTATCTAATAATGGTACCGAATCGTCACCTGCTTCTTGTAAAACTCTAGCGTTAAAAGCCAACCAACTTTTTTCTCTATCTATATAGGTATTCTGCGACATGTAACTAATTTAAATCTTTTGGGAAAATTACTTTTTTTGTTTTACCGTTTTGTATTGAGCTCCAATCTTCCGCATCAAATTGCAAGGAAACAAAGCCAGAAGTGGATACATTTTCGATAAAAATGTCTCCAAATTTATTAACAAAATTTGTAATTGCCTCGTTATGTCCAAAAAGAATAACATTATTATAGGAATTTGAAAATGATTTGATAATGTCTTCTAATTTTCTAACATCAAAAGTGTAAAGGGCTTCATCAAACATGATGCTTTCGATCGGATAAGAAAAATTCTGCGCAAAAATAATTGCCGTTTCCTTGGCTCGTTTAGCGGCACTAGAGAATATTTGATATTGATGCGGCAAAAACGGCAAACAATGACTAGCTACTTCATGAGCATCTTTGATTCCACGCTGCATTAATGGTCTGTCAAAATCACGCAAAGGTGCGTCCCAACTTGATTTAGCGTGTCTAATAAGGATTAGATTTTTCATCACAAATAATTTGAACGAACAAGTTACGCATATAATTCTGTATAGCCACCTCAAAATGGAATTAATTCAGTTGCAATTTAGCCTTCAAATTACTTTTTCATTAGTTTAATATTTTTGTAGTATTTATCTTTCTATAAATACTTATTTATGCACTTTATCGATATAATATGTCTTTTATCGGTATTTTTCTTTGTTTTCTGTCAATTAAGAAATAGTTTTGAATGTCGAAATAAAACATAAATTGAAAAAATTGTACTCAACATACAAGGGAAATTTGAAGTTCCAATGGTTCGCCGTTGCAACTATTTTTCTATGGAGTACCGTCAATACAGCGGTTGCTCAAGTTCGTGTACCTTTCAAAATCAGAACTTCTCAGACTGCACCAGGTCAAATGAATTATAGTATCTACGGAGATTTTAGTTTTATTGGCAATACCAATTTGACTTTAGTGAATTACGACATCAATTCAAACAACAACAACAATTCAATGCAATATGTGGACGTCGATAACGACGCATCTACTTGGAATTCTTCTTCAGCAGATTTCAATTTCTCCAATGAAAATGGTGCGTCAAATTCCTGCACCACTATTCTTTATGCTGGATTATATTGGACAGGCAGAAGTACCCCAGACGGAGAAGTCAACAGTCCAAACGAATTTACAGTCGCCAAAACCATCAATGGATCAATCGTAACCAAAAATTTCAATAAGAAAAAAATACGATTCAAAGGTCCAAATTCAAGCGCCTATTCTGAGTTCTCAGCACAAGAAAACGCCATTTATTATCCAAATAGTTCCGATGCATTTATCTATTCGGCCTACACCGAAGTCACGGATTACGTTCGTTTGCACGGAACTGGAACCTATTTCGCCGCCGACCTTGCGCTAAGAGAGGGAAATGGAAGCGGCACGGGTTATTCCGGCGGTTGGGGTCTGGTAGTCATTTATGAAAATGCCAAGATGAAACATCGCGACATCACTTTGTATGATGGACATGCCTTTGTCCTAAATTCAACCTCAAATGGTTATAATATAGCAGTTGATGGATTCCATACTTTACAAACGGGAAATGTTGGAATCAAGTTAGGTATTATGGCCAGCGAAGGCGACGTGGGCTTGAACGGCGATTTTTTTCAAATACAGAAAAACAGCGATTTGAGTTTTACCAAACTGCATCACAATCAAAATACAGACGATAACTTTTTTAATTCAAGTAATACCAATCCAAACCGAAATCCAGTGTTGCAAAATAACACTGGAATTGACATTAGTACATTTTCCGTTCCCAACGAAAACAATGCGATTATTGGAAACAATCAAACGTCGACGAATTTCAGATACGGAACGCTTGGAGATACTTATGCGATCTTTGCGTTAGCATTAGCTGTTGATTCCTACCTTCCTCATGTGGAAAACACCATTTCGGCCTCGAATAATAATGGAACCGCGCTTGATGTCAATTCAAAAGTATTACCAGGACAAGAAGTCAATATGGATGTTGCCATCAGAAATACAGAAGCTGAATCTATTTCAAATTTTCAATTAGTTGTCCCAATGCCTTACAACGCGAGTTATGTCGATGGAAGTGCTCAAGGAATTATTGTTGGAAGCACTGCGATGCCTTCTGCTACCATTCTCTTTTTCGATGCGACGCTTGGAACTTACGGTTCCTTAGTTTGGAATTACGGAACACTCGCGCTTTCACAAGACCCTAATGCTCTTGTTGCAAATCTTCGATTTAAGATGAAAGCCACTGAGGATTGCTATTTTCTTAAAAATACGACTTGTGGAAATATTATTAGTGTTGATGGGTTTTCAAAAGGAACAGGAACATTGAGTGGTGTTTCATTTGACGCTGCTCCTTTTATTTTAGGAAAAACTACTAATGGAAATTGCAACGGGAATGTGATAAAAGGACCGCTTAGAATTGGCATCGATGCGACGAATTTTGTTGCAAACCATTGTCCTGGCGACTTAGTTCGAAATTTCACTTTCTGTAACAATCAAAACGAAATATCTATCTCAGAGATTGCGGAGTACTTTCCTCCAGGATGCAAATTTTCTAATTCTTTTCCATTAACGGAGAATTCAATATTGTATTCGAATACAACTGCGATGTCTTTACAAGCTGGAACAACCATAAACTACTTTGCCATTCCTAGTAATTTAAGTGCGTCGTGCTTCTATCCATTTTCATTAACGAAATGCAGTCAACTTACAGCAAATACAGATAATGGAACGACACTAAACAATAGCATTGGCGGGATTGCATTCAACAATATATTAGCTAACGATTTGCTAAATGGACAAGTAGTTGCAGCTTCTCAAGTTCAAATAAGCCTTGTTAGTTCTCCGATTTCTGGAATCACTTTGGAAGGCACAAATGTACTTGTGGCACCAGGAACACCTGCTGGAACATACACTTTGACTTACCAAATATGTAACCTAGCTGATCTTGCGCAATGTCAACAAGCCAACGTCAATTTTACAGTGACAGCAACACAGATTATTGCAGAGAATAATGTGTATGAAATTGAATGTTCAACTACTGGAGTAATTGGTAATATATTAAATAATGACACCATTAATGGAATGGTTTGCCAACCCAGCGATATCAACATGAGTTTAGTTACTAGTTCTAATCAAAATATTATCATTGATAACTTGACTGGTGACATTTCCATTAATGGTGAACTCAATTCTGCAAACTATGTGATTGAATACAAGATTTCTCCAAAAGGAAATCCAACTTGTTTTGATGTTGCAACAGTCACCATTCATATTTCAGATCACACGCCACCTTCGCAGCCATTGCTCAATGATCTTGTCGGTTATTGCAATGTTACGGCTACAATACCAAGCACAACTGATGCTTGTTCTGGCGATGTAATTGGCTACACTGAAGACCCGCTAGATTATTCTTTACCAGGAGAATATATGATTCATTGGACTTTCACCGATGCTAGTAACAATACGTCGCGCGTTGATCAAAGAATTGTAGTAAAAAATAGTGAGGAATCTATTCCTGGATATGGTTATGTTGATTGCAATCTAGATAACGACAGTAGTCTAAACATCGATTTGAATTCATTCCTTTCAGAAGGAACCAATCGAGCGGGAGCTTGGTCTTCATCGACCGAAACGCCCAACTTAAATGGCTCTGTTTTTAGTCCGTATCAAGCGCCCACCGGAAATTATGATTTTCAATATCTATATCACGAAGGAAATTGCAACCAAACCCAAAATGTTACGATCGAAGTGAATAATGATTGCTACGTTCTTCCCGCCTGTAACTTATTGGTTCACAATTCATTTTCACCCAACAATGACGGCATAAACGAAGTCTTTGTTATAGAAAACATCGATCAGATTACGTGTTTTCCGAAGAATAGTGTAGAAATTTTCAATCGTTGGGGTGTGTTGGTATTTAGCACGAACCAATATGACAACGTAAATAGAGTGTTTAGAGGGATTTCCGAAGGAAGAGCCACAGTAAATGAGTCAAATCAATTACCAACAGGAACGTATTATTACATCATTAAATATACCGATGAAAATGGGACTGAAAAAGAAGAAGCAGGATATGTGTATTTGGTTATGTAAATTACTTAACGACAGTAAAATAAAAACAGTAAACGAAAATAAACGATACAAATAACAAAGTGAATTCAAGTATTAATGATAAAAAATCAAAAAAATGAGGTTCAGTAAGCAGAAAACTGTCATTTTAACGAGTTTTCAGGTTGTTGGTAGAAAAAATGATTGGAAAAATATTTATGTAAGTAAATTAGCCCAAAATATTTTAGCCGAGTCCCAAATCTATCTAAAAAATTAAATC
Organism: Flavobacteriaceae bacterium; assembly: GCA_947459635.1. Taxonomy (GTDB): domain Bacteria; phylum Bacteroidota; class Bacteroidia; order Flavobacteriales; family Flavobacteriaceae; genus Flavobacterium. Next base: position 5,205 of record CANHEA010000097.1, read on the forward strand.
GAAACCTAATAACGAATGTATTAATCTATAATGCTATGGAGAAAAGTGTCCCAAATCAATTCATTAACCAACTGAACAATTTTCTGTTGTTCGGTAAATTTCAAATCTTTATTATGAAACGACTACTACTATTATTAGTATTGGCATTCTATTGTGCTGGTATTAATGCACAGGAAACAAGAAGTTCGCAAGGATCTCCAGTAATGGAAGTAAATGCCTACTTGGCGTATCTTCGTTCTTCTGAAGCAGGTTCAAGAAATTTGAATGCAAGTTCAAATCGATTGACTGACTTACTAAAAGACGTGCAACCTGCTGTTTACTACCTTCGTGGAGAAGTAAAAGCGTATGGAGAGAACCCTACTTCTCTTTACACTAATGTTAGTTCATTGTCAGAAATTGATTCTGCAATTACCACAAAAGAAAGTATCGAAATTCTTACTATCTCAGTCAATCAAATGTCAGATTTGAATGGACGACTAGATCTATCCGTATTGTCAAATTTTCCGAATTTGAAATACGTATACATTTTATCTACTGTTGAAACAACTGACACTGTTATTTCGGGACTAGTTCAAAATAGCAATGCAAGATTTGGAGTTTTTTATAAAATAGATAAAGGTTCCTAATTCCCTAAATCAAAAAAGAAATCAAAATGAAAAAATTATACTTTATTTCAAAAAGTAATAACCTATTTTTCGGTTATTTTTTGCAGATTTTCCTTCTTTTAGGAATTGTAAATACGACGACGGCTCAGTTGCGCGTTCCATTTACGCAACGAACCTCTCAGTATACTCCAGGTAAAAAAATCTACAACGTAAAAGGTGATTTTACCATTATGGGAAATACCAATTTGACACTTCAAAATTATGGAGATCAAACGCAAAATGGTAATAACACCATGATCTATGTAGATACAGATGGAAACAGTAGTAATGGTGTTGACGGAAAACCAACGTTTAACTCTTCACGTTCTACTTTGACTTTTTCTACAGAGAACAATGCGAACCCATCTTGTTCTAATATCATCTATGCTGGATTATATTGGACGGGTAGATCTTCAGATGCAAATCCGAGTAATAATAGTTTTTCTGTAACGAAAACCATCAACGGAACTCCTGTTACCAAAAACTTTGACAAAAGAAATATTTCGTTAAAAGGTCCAAATGCCTCTACTTATACACAGTTTACCGCGAGTGCAAGTGATATTTACTATCCAACAACTACCGACGGATATATGTATTCAGCTTATAAAGAAGTTACGGATTATGTTCGTACCAACGGAATTGGTGAATATACTGCCGCTGACCTTGCCTTAGTTGAAGGTAACGGTGGTGGAACTGGTTTTTATGGCGGATGGTCATTGATTGTGGTTTACGAAAATTCAAAAATGAAATATCGTGATGTAACTATTTTTGACGGTCACGCTTTTGTTACCAGCGGAACAGCTAGTTTTGAAATTCCTGTTAGTGGTTTCAATACGGTTCAATCTGGACCTGTTGGAGTAAAATTAGGTTTGATGGCTGGTGAAGGTGATAATGGAATTTCTGGAGATTATTTTGAAATTAAAAAACAAAGTGACAATACGTTTCTTCGTTTAAGCCATCCTGGAAACTCAACTGGCAACTTCTTTACTTCTGCCATTCAAACAGGAGGAAATCCTAGAACTCCCAATTTAGTCAATAATACTGGTTTAGATATTAGTATGTTCAACATACCAAATACGAACAATAGTGTTTTAAATAACAATCAATCTTCAACGACATTTAGATACGGATCAACTCAAGACACTTATGTGATTTTTGCGATTGCAATGGCCGTAGATGCTTATATCCCTGAGGTTGAAAATATCTTAACTGCTACCACAATCAACGATGTTCCTGTTACAACAGAGCCTTATATCTCTTTGCCAGGGCAAGATGTTGGTTTCAATATTGATATCAAAAATTTAGGAACGGAAGCAATCAATAATTATAAAGTGATTGTTCCTATTCCATACAACGCGGCTTACGTTCCAGGTAGTGCAGTAGGTACAATTCTATTTACTCCACTTCCTACTCCTAATACCGTAACATTCGATCCGACTCTTGGTGCAACTGGCTCCATTGTTTGGAATATCGGAACGTTGCCTTACCCTGCAAATCCAAGTACGCTTTTGGCCAAACTTTCATTTAAGCTAAAAACGACGACCGATTGTTCTATTCTTTTGAATCCGACTTGTGGTAGTCCTATATATGTTACTGGAAGTTCAAGTGGAACTGGGGCTATTACTGGAACTTCATTTTCTGGAACAAGAGCAATAAAAGGATACACAACTAATGGTACTTGTATTGGTCAGCCGATACCAGAAACATTAGCCATAGGGATTAATGGAACCAATTATGTAGCGGCAAATTGCCAAAACACCCCTTTGATTAGAAATTTCGGATTCTGTGACGCAGCATCGACTATTGGAACTTCTGCAATTGCCGCAAACTTTCCTCCAGGATCTACGTTCTTTAATGAATTTCCTGTTACTATAAATTCTATCCAATATTCTGATGTGAATCCATTTCCTTTAGTGGCTGGATCAACAGTCACTTATTATGCATTGCCACCAAATACCTCTGGTTGTTTCTTCCCATTCACTATTTCTAAATGTAAAGTAATTAATGCAGTTGATGACGCAATTGGACCAATCAGTGGGACAACTGGAAGCACTAATGCCGGAAACATTTTTAATAACAATGGAAGTGGAATTGATACGTTAGGTGGAAATCAGGTACTGATTACACAAGTTAATTTGACTGTATTAACTCCTGCAACACCAATCAATGGTGGACCAGTTCCTTCAATTGACTTAGCAACTGGTAATATTATTATTCCTCCTGGAACACCTGCTGGAACCTACACTATTCAATATCAAATTTGTGAAAAAATCACACCAACAAATTGCGATTCTGCTATAGTTACAATCTGTGTTTGCAACGCTCCAATATCTGGTGGTAATCAAACAGTGTGTAGAACTAATCCAATTCAAACGCTAACAGCTACAGCTTCTGCTCCAGGTCAAACGATTGTTTGGTACAATGCCTTGACCAATGGAAGCATCGTGGCTTCACCAACGCTTAGCACGGTAGGAACTGTTACTTATTATGCACAGGCCAACGTTGGAGGTTGTTCATTTCCAACTCGTACTCCTGTTACGTTAACGATAAATGACGCACCAGCGACTCCTATTTCTGGTGGAAACCAAACACAATGTGCTACTTCTCCATTACAAACATTAACTGCAACTGCAACTGTTCCTGCGGGACAATCTGTAGTGTGGTATGATGCTGTTGTAAATGGAAATGTTGTTGCTAACCCAACTTTAAATGCTGTTGGTTCTATAACTTATTATGCGCAAGCGGTTAATGGTAATAGCTGTTCAAGTTTATCTAGAACTGCTGTTACTTTGACAATCAATGCGGCACCTGTAGCACCTGTAACTGGTGGAAACCAAACTGAGTGTGAGGCTTCTCCACTACAAACA
>CANHEA010000098.1 GCA_947459635.1 Flavobacteriaceae bacterium
AATTAATTGACTATGCTATTAGAGCTGGTGCGCCGCTTGAAGTTGTAGAAAACCTACAATCAATAGAGGACGAAGGCGAGATATACGAATCGATGGAAGAAATTTGGCCTGATTATCCAACCGACGAAGATTACCTTTGGAACGAGGATGAGTATTAAAAAAATAATAAAACCATTGAAAAGTCTCACTTGAGGCTTTTTTTTTGTTTAAATTTGCGCACTTTATAAATACCCTTTTATACACCCAATTATGAGTTTCATTAACGATATATTAAAAATATTTGTAGGAGATAAATCTAAAAAAGATGTTGGCGCTTTGCAAGGTACCATTACCAAAATAAAAGCCATCGAAGCGTCTTTGACGAATTTGTCACATGACGAACTAAGAGCAAAAACGGCTGAGTTTAAAGAAAAAATTAAACAAGCCCGCTCTGAGAAAGACAGCAAAATCGCTGCCTTAATGCAAGAAGCAGAAACTGCCGAGGACATCGACAAAAGAGAAGATATCTACGCTGCAATTGATGCTTTAGAAAAAGAAGCCTACGAAATTTCTGAAAAAACACTCAACGAAATTCTTCCAGAAGCGTTTGCAGTCGTAAAAGAAACCGCTAAAAGATTTAAAGAAAACACCCAAATAACGGTAACCGCAACCCCAAAAGATCGCGAATTGTCGGCAACAAAATCGTATATCAATATTGTTGGAGACACTGCTGTTTGGGCGAATTCCTGGAATGCCGCTGGAAAAGAAATCACTTGGGATATGATTCACTACGACGTTCAGTTGATTGGTGGAATGGTACTTCACAGTGGAAAAATTGCAGAGATGCAAACAGGGGAAGGAAAAACTTTAGTAGCAACTTTACCACTTTACCTTAATGCTTTGACTGGTAATGGTGTGCACTTGGTAACAGTAAACGACTACTTAGCCAAACGTGATAGTACTTGGAAAGCACCATTGTTCGAGTTCCACGGTTTGACTGTTGAATGTATCGACAACTACCAACCCAACACCGCAGAACGCAAAAGAGCGTATGATGCCGATATCACATACGGAACCAACAACGAATTTGGTTTCGACTATTTGAGAGATAACATGGCGCATTCTCCTGACGATTTAGTGCAACGTAAACACAATTACGCTATCGTCGATGAGGTCGATTCTGTTTTGATTGATGATGCCCGTACACCATTAATTATCTCTGGTCCAGTACCTCAAGGTGATCGCCATGAATTTAATGAATTGAAACCAAAAATCGAAAACTTGGTGCAATTGCAACGTCAATTATCAAACGGTTTTCTTACAGAAGCGAAACGTTTGGTGAAGGAAGGCAATATGAAAGACGGTGGATTCAACCTTTTAAGAGCCTTCAGAAGTTTGCCTAAAAACAAAGCATTAATTAAATTCTTGAGTGAAGAAGGTATCAAACAATTGCTTCAAAAAACGGAAAATCAATACATGCAAGACAACAATCGCGATATGCATAAGATCGATGAAGCCTTGTATTTTGTAATCGAAGAAAAAAACAACCAAGTAGAATTAACCGATAACGGAATCAAATTCTTGTCTTCTGATACTGATGAAAATTTCTTTTTACTTCCAGATATCGGAACTGAAATCGCCCGCATCGAGAAAATGGGGTTAGAAAAAGACAAAGAAGCGGAAGAAAAAGAAAAATTATTCCAAGATTTCTCTATCAAAAGCGAACGTATTCATACGCTAACACAATTACTTAAAGCCTATTCACTTTTTGAAAAAGATGTGGAATATGTGATCATGGATAATAAGATTTTAATCGTCGATGAACAAACGGGTCGTATCATGGATGGCCGTCGTTATTCAGATGGATTACACCAAGCGATTGAGGCTAAAGAAAATGTAAAAATTGAAGCGGCAACGCAAACTTTCGCAACCGTTACATTGCAAAACTATTTCAGAATGTACAGCAAATTGGCGGGTATGACTGGAACAGCGGTGACGGAAGCAGGTGAACTTTGGGAAATTTATAAATTGGATGTCGTGGAAATTCCGACGAACCGTCCAATGGCGCGTAAAGACAAAGAAGATTTGATTTACAAAACAACTCGTGAAAAATTCAATGCCGTTATTGAAGACGTGACGGAATTATCAAAAGCAGGTCGACCAGTACTGATTGGTACGACTTCGGTTGAAATCTCTGAACTATTGAGTCGAATGTTGAAAATGCGTAACATTCCACACAACGTTTTGAATGCAAAAATGCACAAGCAAGAAGCGCAAATCGTCGAGGAAGCTGGAAAACCTGGCGTAGTAACCATTGCTACGAATATGGCGGGTCGTGGAACCGATATCAAATTGTCAGCAGAAGTTAAAGAAGCCGGAGGTTTAGCCATTGTAGGAACCGAACGTCACGATTCTCGTCGTGTCGACAGACAGTTGCGCGGACGTGCTGGACGTCAAGGAGATGTTGGTAGCTCGCAATTTTACGTTTCGCTTGAAGACAACTTAATGCGTTTGTTTGGCTCTGAAAGAGTAGCAAAAGTGATGGATAGAATGGGATTGAAAGAAGGTGAAGTGATTCAACATTCGATGATGACCAAATCGATAGAACGTGCGCAGAAAAAAGTGGAAGAAAACAACTTTGGTGTTCGTAAACGTTTATTGGAATACGATGATGTTATGAATGCTCAGCGTGAAGTGGTGTACAAACGTCGTCGTCATGCCTTGCACGGAGAACGATTGAAAGTAGATATCGCCAATATGATGTACGACACGAGTGAAGTCATTGTAGCATCCAACAAAGCAACCAATGATTTCAAGAATTTTGAATTTGAATTGATTAGATATTTCTCAATTACTTCTCCAGTTTCAGAAAGTGAATTTGAAAGACTGAGTGAAGTGGAATTGGCTGGAAAAGTATACAAAGCGGCTTTAGAATTCTACACGGAAAAAACCGACAGATCTGCTCGCGAAGCCTTGCCAATCATCAAGAATGTTTACGAAGACCAAAACAATCAATTTGAGCGCATTGTAGTTCCATTTACAGACGGAATCAAAACCTTGAATGTGGTTACCGATCTGAAAAAAGCCTACGAAACACAAGGAAGACAATTGGTTGCCGATTTCGAAAAGAACATCACTCTAGCCATTGTGGACGAAGCTTGGAAAAAGCACTTACGCAAAATGGACGAGTTGAAACAATCGGTTCAGTTGGCGGTACACGAACAAAAAGATCCATTGCTCATCTACAAATTCGAAGCGTATAACTTATTTAGCTCGATGTTGAATGGCGTAAATAAAGAAGTGATTTCATTCTTATTTAAAGGTGATTTGCCACAACAAAGTGCTCCAGCAATTCAAGAAGCGCGTCAAGTAAAGGTAAAAGAGAACTATAAAACCAGCAAAGATGAAATCCCAAACAGTGATTCACTAGCAGCAGAAAATCGCGAGGCTGGACAAACGCAACAACGTCAAGTTACTGAAACGATTGTTCGTGAAATGCCAAAGATTAACCGAAATGATAATGTGACCATCAAGCATATCATGAGCGGAAAAACAGAAAGCATGAAATACAAAAAAGCGGAAAGCATGATCAACTCAGGAGAATGGGTGATTGTGAATGAATAAAAAGTTATCGGTTGACAGTTGTCAGTTGCTCAACATTAAATAATAATCCTCAATTGTGAATACAGTTGGGGATTTTTTATATTTGAAAAAAATACTGAAGTCATGAAATTTAAAATTTTTCCAGTACTCTTGCTTCTTGTTTCTTGTTTCTCCTTCTCTCAAACATTGGAAAAACTAAAAGTAGAAACCAAAAAAATCTACGATGCCAATTACACCATGGACTTTGATGCGATTACAAGTCTAACCTACCCAAAACTTGTTGAACAAATCGGAAAATCAAAGTTTATCGACAAATTAGATCAAGATTATCAAAATGAAAATTACAGAATGCGTTTGCAATTGGTCACTCCTGTATTTCAATATGGTGAAATTCGAAAAATTGCAGGCGCTACTTACTGCGTGATTTCCTATAAGAATCCCGTGCGATATTTTTTTGAACCCAAATTAGACGCCAATTCTTCGTTAATTGAAGCGAATAAGTTGCGAGAAAAAGACCAAACAAAAGACGTTACATTTGAACCCAAACGCAATAGTTTTAATGTGCGCCGAATTACAAAATTGATTGCTATTGCAGATGCAACAACAGGTAATGAATGGAAATTCATCAACATGGATGATATAGAACAGCGTTTACAATCTAAAAATATCTTAGACGAAACTGTAAAAAAACAATTGGGACTTTGATTTGAAAGCCAATTAATATTATCTTTACTTTGATACTACTTAACTAAATCATACAACCATGGCAAAAAGTCAAGACGCTAAAAAGACCGTAAAGAAAGAACCTCTTAAGACGGCGAAAGAGAAAAAAGCCGAAAAAAGAGACAAGAAAAATAGTCCAAAAAGAGATTAAATGAAAACCGCAAAAACTTCGAGTTCTTTGCGGTTTTATTTTTTATAGCGTATCTGGAAAAATCTTCCCTGGATTTAATATTCCATTCGGGTCGAAAATTGTTTTAATGCCTTTCATCAACTGCAGTTGCGTTTTGTTGAAAGCAATATCCATATAATTTTTCTGAACATAACCGATGCCATGTTCGCCCGAAAGTGTACCTTTTAGTGACACCGTCAGTTCAAAAATTTCTCGAATTCCTTTGGTCACTTCCGTATTCCAAGCTTCATCAGACATCACGCCCTTTACAATATTGACGTGCAAATTTCCGTCGCCAGCATGGCCATAACAAACCGATTGAAATCCGTATTTGTTGCCAATGGCTTTAATTCCGTTTAACAAAGTAGCCAATTCATAGCGCGGCACAACCGTATCTTCTTCTTTATAAATTGAATTCGCTTTAACCGCTTCTGCCACGGAACGGCGCATTTTCCATAAAGCATTTTTCTGGTCTTCGGTATCAGCAAAAAGTACTTCATCGATCTCAAATTGCTCCACTACAGCCATGATTTTTTCGGCTTCTTGAAATAAAATATCGGGGTAATTGCCATCCACTTCAATCAGCAAATGCGCTTGAATAGCATCGGAAACGGTTACGTTGAGTCCATCAACAAATTTCAAAGTCCAATCAATTGCGTCCCGCTCCATAAACTCTAAAGCACTCGGAACAACTCCGGCTCTAAAAATTGCTGACACGGCTTCGCAAGCCTGATCTGCTTTAAAGAACGGCACCAACATCAAAATATTATGAGTATTTTTCGGCAACAACTTCATGACAATTTTAGTGATGATTCCCAAAGTACCTTCACTCCCAACCATCAATTGGGTAAGGTTATAACCCGTAGAATTTTTCAAGGTATTTGCTCCTGTCCAGATGATTTCGCCGTTGGCTAAAACCACTTCAAGATTCAAGACATAATCTTTGGTTACGCCATATTTGACAGCACGTGCGCCACCAGCATTCTCCGCGACATTACCGCCAATCCAGCAACTTCCTTGGCTACTGGGATCAGGAGGATAAAAAAGATTTTTCTCTGCCACCGCTTCTCGCAAAACCTGCGTAATGACTGCGGGCTCTACTATGACTTGCAGATTCTTTTCGTCGATTTGTAAAATCTTGTTGAAACGTTCCATCGACAAACCAATGCCCTCATAAATGGCTAGTGCACCACCGCTCAAACCCGTTCTAGCACCAATGGCTGTCACAGGAATCAAGGCATCGTTCGCCAACTTTAGAATCGCCGCAATTTCTTCTGGCGTTCCCGGTTTGACCACCACACCTGGAGGAAAAACAAAATCTTCGGTTTCGTCGTGGCCATAATGATTTCGAGTTTCGAGATCAGTGAATACGAATGATTCGCCAACGATAGCAACTATTTTTTGGAGTATTTCTGAAGTGATTTGTGAATTCATGTTTTTCAAATAATGCCGCTAAGATATTAAAAAGTTGCAAGTTGTACGTTGTAAGTTAGGAGCTGATTCCCGCTATCCGTTGCAAGTCCTCGCTGCGCTGCGGGCTTTTCACTCCTATCGGGGCTAGGGCAATTTGTTTCTATCGAAAAGTTGTTATAAAATCAGGACTGCGTGAGATTTAGCTTCGCTCTGTTCGGCTATGCCTCGGGTGATATTAAGAGGAGGACTGCCAGTGGCAGTCAGGTATTTTTGTTAGTTCTTTAAAAAATAATATTGCATATCAAACTAGGCTGCGTGAGGGATTGGAGTGGTATCCTTTTGTTCTGGAGTTCAGAACAAAAGATTTAGCAGAAAGCCCGACCCTTGTGGTCACGCCCATAACTGACAACTGACAACCGACAACTCTCCACTATTTCTTCTTCAAATTCGGAAGAAAATAGCAAATGACGCCAATAATTGGAAGAAATGAACAAATATGATAAACGTACTGAATGGAGGTGTGATCCGCCAAAATGCCGAGCAAAGCCGAGCCCAATGCGCCCATCCCAAAGGCAAATCCGTAGAACAAACCGGAAATCATTCCAAGTTTTTTAGGAATCAATTCTTGTGCGTAAACAATAATTGCCGGAAACGCAGAGGAAATAATAATACCAATCACAATCATCAACACGTCCGTCCAAAATAAGTTGACGTAAGGTAACAACAAAGCAAACGGCGTCGCGCCAAAAACCGAAAACCAAATAATGTACTTTCGACCAAACTTATCACCCAACGGACCACCTAAAATCGTCCCCAGCGCATAGGCAACTAGGTAAATAAACATGTGAAATTGCGCCTGTTGAATGGACAAATGAAACTTATCTATGAGGAAAAAAGTATAATAGGTAGATAAGCTAGCGGAGTAAAAAAACTTCGAAAAGATAACGATGAGCAGGATGGCAATACTCCATTTTACGCGTGATTTGGAAAGATCATGAAGATCAAAAAAAAGTGCACTTTTATGGGTTCTATAAATGAGATGATCGCGATACCAAAAGGCAATTTTGCTAATGATTCCCAACGCAATCACCGCTGCAATGACAAACCAAAGAATATATTGTTGTCCGCGTGGCACGACGATCAACGCCACCAACAACGGACCCAATGCCGTTCCCATATTGCCCCCAACTTGAAAGATAGATTGCGCTAAACCACGTTTCCCGCCAGAAGCTAGGTTGGAAATTCGCGCCGATTCCGGATGAAAAATAGCAGAACCAGTTCCAATCAGCATGACCGATAGGAGAATCCATTGAAAATTGTCGGCAAAGGACAACGAAACAATTCCAGCTAACGAAAACAACATGCCATAAACTTGCGAAAATGGTTTGGGATGTTTATCGGTATAATAACCCACAAACGGCTGCAAAATCGACGCTGAGAATTGAAACGCGAAAGTGATGAGTCCGATTTGGGAGAAGGATAAATGATATTTTTCTTTCAAAATAGGATACACCGACGGAATGATGGCCTGGATCAAATCGTTGAGCAAATGCGCAAAACTGATCGCAAACAAAATCGAAAAAATCGTTTTGGAAATTACCGCTTCTTTAGAGTTTATCGTTGTTTGCATTTAAAATGTTTTAAGTATAAAGTACCAAAAAGCCAAAGTGATAAATGACAACGGGATTCCGACACTCACCATCATATTGCTTAATTTGGGTTTCAATCCGTACGACGCTGATAAGATCGTTCCTGTTATCATCGGTGCCATAGCGGCTTCCATAATTGATACATCGACTACCAATCCTTTTCCGTTGCCTAGCACTTTGTACAAAACGTAGAAAAATGCGGGCGTCAACAACAATTTGAAGAATAATCCCAATCGCAAGAACTTCCAATGCTGGCTGTTTTTGTCAAATTTTATTTGATATCCCACAGATAAAAGTGCAATCGGCGTCACTGTACTTCCTAGTTTTTGAAAAACAGTTTGAAAGTCTTGGATAAAATCGACTTTAAACAAGCACATCATACACGCCACGAAGAAGCCAATAAATGGCGGAAACAAGAGTATTTTTCGAGCTATATCTTTTGGATTAGTTTGCCCTTTTGAAAAGAGCGTGGCAGTCAAAACGCCTAAAGTGGCCATCACGACAAAGGAACCCGGTTGATCTACGATGATGGCGGTTTTCAAACCTTCTTCGCCAAATAATGCTTGAATAACAGGAAAACCAACAAATGAAGTATTGCCCAAACCGGCAGTGATGATCAGGCAACCAATCAACTTGTTGGACCATTTGAGTTTTTTGCCAATCAGGTAGAAAAACAAGAATGAAAACAAGAAGCCAAGCCACGCAATGCCTAATGGATATAACAACTGCGAACTGACTTGAATTTTAGGAATATAAAACAAAGCCAGCGCGGGCAGTGAAATATAAATTACAAATTGGTTGAGTGTTAGGTGGGCGTTTTTAGGAAAAGCATTGATGAATTGCATTCCATAACCCAAAATGAGACAGAGAAATAATAGGATAAAACTATCCATCTATTGATCGTTATTTTTTTGCAAA
>CANHEA010000099.1 GCA_947459635.1 Flavobacteriaceae bacterium
CCCCAAACCAAATAGGCTGCGAATCCAAATAAGAGCACTAGATAGAAATTGATGCTAGTATAATAATGCCAGTCACCATCAGCCATACCTGACATTTTTTTCAAATTATGTATTCCTAAATCAATTTTATAGGCAAGCATGCTATCAGCTACAAAAGCTCCAAAAAGTGACAGTCCAACATAGTAATTCTTATTTTTCCCTTCAATATTATGAGGGATAAGCCCAATCGCAAAGAACAAGAAAGCGCCCAAATAAACTATCAATAATACTGGCGATGCTGTAAAAATACCTTTAACATCAAATATTGAATCCAGATACAAAGCTATATCTCCTCCTGCAGTTGCAATTAAATTCCCATTATTTCTAAAAAAAGCCGCGTAAATAGTAGAGGCGTAAAAAAATAATAAGTAAAACGATAGGATGACGACCAAAGTAGAGTACATGATGAATTTAATTGGTTCGTACCCTGTTTGCAAGGTTTTATCCGCTAGGTCAATTTTAGTTTGCTGAATTTCATCATTCAAATCCTTAATTTTTCTTTCAATAGAAGGTTTTACAACTTCAATTGCCGTTTTCTTATCCCCTTCAACTTTCTCCTTTTCCGCATCTTTGGAAAGAATTTTCATTTCTGCCTGCTGCCTCAAAAGATGTTCTTCATTGCCATTAAAAGTTTCATCTACAAAATGACCGTCTCTAATCCAATTCAGGTGCGCTTTCAGCGAAAGGTAATTCCCTAAATTTTGACCTGCTCTTTTAAAACCAAAGTCTTTAAAACTTTTTACACGTTCTACTTTCTCTTTGGCAATACTCTCAATTTGTGTTTGTAGTGTTTCATTTGCAGTCACTACCGCTGCTTCTGATTTGTTGTTGTTAAGTTCCATGATATATGTTTTTTCTTATTGATACAGAAAAAACAAAAAGGTAACCCTAAGAATAAAAAAATATTTATTTCTTGGTTAACATCGCGAGCAACTGCTTAAAGTATTACTTATAGAAAATAATAAAAATGGAGAAGTTTTCGATTTTGGATGTGGAATTGTAAAAAGCAAAGGGTTAGACATTCCAGGATATGGTCAATTGTCTTGTCCCAAAATAGCTTGAGCCTTTTTTTCTGCGTCCATGCCTTTAGTGTTACCTCTACTTATCTGAACGTAAAGTTATTATTTGCTATTATCATTAATATATAAACACATTTGTTTATTTTTATAATGTGATATTAATAGTTACAAATGTTTTTGCTGATTTTGGTTAAATTGGAAAATAGAGAAACATTGAAAACTAATAAAACTATACATTATCGAGTCTAGCGATAGCTTTAAAGAAACAAGAAAATTCTGGTCTTGTGTTCCTCTAAAAAGGCATAAGACGACCTGCCCCTATTGAAACTTCGAATATCATTTAATACACTTTAAATAATTAATCAGCAACAATCATGGAATTTGAAAGAGCAAAAGAAATTTTAAACCAATATAAAGATTATCAATATACAGATGAAGAGGTATCAGAAATCTTAAAATTATTAACCGTTTTTGCTGATGTCACGGTTAAAAATATATTAAGAGAAAGCCGCGAAAAAAAACCTTAAATTACAATAGCATACGGAATTCGGCTTTACTTTGTTAAAGATTAAAATCACTCCCTTTTTTTACTACTTAAACAAACTATTCCACCTTTTTCAAACTCAATAAAAGGCGTAAATCAGACTCAAAAAAGTTGAAATAGCTCATCTTTTCTACACTTTTTAAAAATCACTCACAACCAAAAGTCGATAAATAATCCTGGTTACCGGCTTTCTTAGTTTTATGTATCTTCTTGTGATATTATTTATATCGCAATACCTGCTATGTTTACAAGTTGAACAACTAAGCTCTCGCATTTACTTAACTTCATTTTTCTTCAATAATTCCATCCATTTTTTATAATCGCTTACTGTTTGTTGAGCAATTAGTAAAATAAAATCTAAATATTTTTCAATTTCTTCTTCGGTTAGTTCAGGACGCTTTTTTCTTAATATCTTTTTATATTTTTCAATTGATATCATATGTTAAATTTTTCTTTTGACTTTCGTTATATAGGGTAAATTCACTGAGAGAAGTTTTTGTCAATAAATCTCTCAATAGTTCTTTTGACAGAGGCCTAGAACTCCACCATCAAGCGCTATCTGCCATGGACAAACTATTAACATCCGCAACAATACAGGCTTTCTCCTGCCAATATCTTGACGGAAGATAAGATTTTTTAACTGCTAAACGCACAAAATACAATAAATCAAACTGCAAGATTCACAAGAATTAGTAAAAGTTAAAATATTGTAATTGGTCAATTATTATATAAATTCGGGAGCTAAATTTCAAAACCTAACAGGCAGTCAATATCATTAAATAAATTCGAAGTTCCGGTAACCGTTTCGACTTCCAATCCACTCTTTTTGACAAGAGTGGATTTCTTTTTGAAAATATACTTTGTTAGTCGCTATTGAATTGCTATTTTTAGAAAAATTTAATCACGATTGCAAACAAAACTTCCACATATCGGCACGAGTATTTTCTCGGTGATGTCCCAAATGGCACAGCAACATAATGCCATTAATTTGGCCCAAGGGTTTCCAAATTTTCCCATCGATCCGTTGCTAAAAGACATAACAGCGAAGTGGGCTATGGAAGAAATTCATCAATACTTGCCCATGTCTGGCTATCCGCCGCTTTTAGAAAAAGTCGCACTTCTCACTTTTAAATCCTATCAGCGAAAAGTAAATGCAACAACAGAAGTGCTAATTACTGCTGGTGCTACGGAAGGTATTTTTGCAACAATTCAAGCATTGGTGGGCAAAAATGAAGAAGTCATTATTCTAGATCCTAGTTATGATTGTTATGAAACACCCATATTGCTTTGCAATGCCCTGCCCATTCGGGTGAAAATGAATGATGATTTTACACCAAATTGGGCAGCTATTTCCGACGCCATGAATGAGCGCACACGGATGATTATCACCAACAATCCGCACAATCCTTCGGGGAGAATTTGGACAGAAGATGATTTTCTGCAACTAGAAAAATTGCTGGATATTTTTCCTAATGTGCTGTTACTTTCTGATGAAGTCTATGAATATATCACTTTCGAAAACAAACATATTTCTGTGCATCATCGTCCAAAACTACTTGATAAAAGCATTGTTGTTTCTTCCTTTGGAAAATCTTTTCACATTACCGGTTGGAAAATCGGATATCTAATTGCACCTGAATTTATTATTTCAGAAATAAAAAAGGTGCATCAATTCTTAGTCTTTAGTGTCAATTGCATTGCTCAATTTGCCTTAAATGACTATCTGAATGTCGCGGATGTCACAGCTATTGGAGACTTCTACAAAGCAAAAAGAGACCATTTTGCCAATTTGCTAAAAGGCTCTCAATTTGAATTATTACCCTGCGAAGGCACCTATTTCCAAACGGCCAATTACAGTGCAATATCAAATGAAAACGACTTGCAATTTTCACAGCAACTCCTGCTAGATTTTGGTGTTGCAGCCATTCCCTTCTCACCTTTTTTCGAGCATGGAACTGAACTGAAATGTGTCAGATTTTGCTTTGCAAAAAATAACGAGACCTTAGAAAAAGCGGCGCAATTGCTGCATCAACTATAATGCATTACGGAATGAAATTAAAAGCGGGCTTTTGCGTTATCTCTATACGTGCAATCCATACTAGATTTTAACCAAAGGCTATGAAGAAGCAATTATTTATTTTATTCCTTTTCCTTACGCCTCTTCTAGGATTTAGTTTCACTTTTACTGTGACAGCAACCTCTGAGAATTGTTCTGGAAATGGTTCCCTTTCATTTACAGCCACAGGAACTGATTCTAGCGGTAGTATTGTATACGAAGTCTATCTTTTACCAAACACTACTGTCCCTTTAGCAACGGTAACCAGCAATTCCTTAGCAGGACTATCAGCTGGTAATTATCGAATAATTGCCAAAGAAACCGTGGGAACGGCTGTTACTATACAACAACAAGACGTTACCATCAGTTTTGCCGTGGTGCCACTAACGTTTACCATTCAGACATTTAACCAAGCGTGCTCCGGCAACAGTAACATCACTGTTACTACAACTTCAGGAGTTGGGGTGTCCTATGAAATATTTTTTGGACCAATAACTTTCCCCCTGCAAACATCAAATACATTTTCAGGTTTGCCAGTGGGTGTTTACCGTGTTCGGGTTTTTGATGCTTGTGGTTCTGGCGTGGTTTCGACATTTACTGTAACGCTGAATCCCACTGGACTCAACGTCGCTCCACCCACTTTTGCAGATGCTGCTCCACCATCATGTAATTTAACCGTGGTCAATAATTCCATTACACCTGCTAACGGAACGGTCATCGGCTACCCATTGAATATACAATATGTTGTGCATCCACCCGGTGGAGGTGCAAACCAAATTTTCAATACGACGGTGGCAACGGGCAACCTATTAACACTAGATATTTCGGAAACGATTCCATATTTTATCAATCAAACTTATGATTATGATCTCATTATAACAGATTCTTGCGGCTCTGTGTTTAGCAACAATTTCCCAGTGAATCAGAATATTACTTTAGAAGCAACAAAAACGCGCGTCGTTTGTCTTGGGTATTTTTTTGAATTAACTACGACCAATTTTACTCCGCCGTTCAATCTTAATTTTGATGCTAGTCCACTTGGTTTTAACCCCGTAAACTTTGATGTAAATTACCCCGGACCATATGCAAGCGATACCGTCGTTTTTGGCGGAAGCACCAATCCGGTTCCTGAGGGCGCATATCAAGTAACAATCACTGACTCTTGTGGTCGGATAAATACTAGTACTTTCACCATTAATCCAGTAGTAGCCTTGCCATTAACACAAGGAACCAATAATGGATGCGCTACAAATTCTGGAACTATTGTAATATCAATTCCTGAATTTAGATTAGTATCCGCAACAATCTTAACCGCTCCTCCTGACTATCCAATAGTGCTCCCACATGACGTGTCTTCATTGATAGATGCCTCTGGGGTTTTAACTCTTAACCCTGTGCCTCTGGGCGACTACACTTTTCTTTTAACCAATGAATGTGGAGATACTTTCAGTTCGGTAAACGTAACGGTGCCTATTTATGTCAACCAAGGACTATTTAGTGAAGTGCGACCAGGATGTGATCTTGGAGAAAGTTCGATAGAAATTGGAAGTTTAAATACTACCATGAGTACAATTAGCATCACGGCAGCTCCTAGTATATTTGTTCCAACAATACCCTATGAAGCTAGTGCCAATATTAGTTCTGGTCTTTTTTTTATGAATAGTCTACCCGCAGGAAATTATACTTTTGATGTTGTAGATAGTTGTAATTTCAGCAATACGTTATCCATCGCGGTCGCTGGTTATGCAGTGAGTAATCCCACTTTTTCGATGCAAGAAAATTGTGGCTCTTTTGATATTACGCTTAATTATGCTAGTAACGCTAGTGCAAGCGAAAAATTTTGGCTTCAAAAATTAGTAGATGCGAATACGGGAACTTGGGGAAGCCCCGAAACCAATGTAACATACAACGCCGGCACAGTGCCAAATGCAACCAACAGCTATTTGCTAGCCAACAATACCACAACTTTTAATTTGGTATTTAGTGGCAATTTTCGAATTGTGCGCAGTTTCAGCGTTTTCAATAATGGGGCTGATGTAAATTCTGGAAATGTTACAAGTTTTGAGGGAGATTGCATTGAAATACTAAGTCCGACTTTTACTTTCTATCAACAATTGGAAATCGTTGACGCTTATCGAATGCCTTGTTCTCCAACAGGTACTTTAGATGTCGTTTTATCTGTAAATGGTTCTTCGACTTTACAATATTCCATTGTAGAAAAGGATGGTTTGCCGTTTAGCTTCAACAATGGGAATTCAAACATATTTTCCAATTTAGGACCTGGTATTTACACATTTCAAGTGCAAGATAATTGCGGAAATATTGTCAATCAGATTTTTGATGTCAGTAACTTATTGTCGCTAATCACCACGACGACGCCAAGTGACTTATTACTTTGCAAAGATGTTATTTCCAACGCTGAAACTTTTGATATCACGACCCAAAGTCCGATTATACTTGGGACACAATCAACGAATTTGTATACGCTTACTTATCACGAAACGCTAGCTGATGCGCAAAATAATACTAACCAAATTACTAATTTGACTACCTACAATCCGAACTCAAATCCACAAACCGTTTTCGCTCGAATTGTCTATACACTTTTGCCCAATTGCTACGAAACGACGTCGTTTGATCTCATTGTTGGTCAAAATCCCAGCGTGTTACTCCAACCCTCTTATTTAGGATGTCAGTCCACTCCGATTACGCTTAATGCAGCGGTCGGAAATCTTGCTAGCACGACCTATTTATGGTCCGACGGCTCAACGGCGCCAACCTATACCATTTCCAACGTTGGAACGACATCAATTACAGTAACAGCATCTAATTCTTACGGAAGTTCCGGACAAACTTGCCCTATGACTAGTCAAATAGAGGTGACTATTTCTGAACCGCCCGTCATAGATCGAATTGAAACCTCCGATTGGACGAATAACGAAAACTCCATAACTGTCATCACATCCAATTCGGGGTCTTTTGAATATTCTTTGGATAATGAAACATATCAAGATGAAAACATATTTACCAATTTAACCCCGGGCGTTTATACAGTTTATGTACAAGATAAATTGGGTTGTGGCTTGGTACAAGAAGAAGTTTGGTTGCTGTATTATCCGTATTTCTTTACGCCCAATAACGACAGTTATAACGATACTTGGTTTATTGCCAATTCCGAAAACGAACCGGACCTAAAAATCTATATTTACGATCGCTTCGGTAAATTGATCAAGTATTTGGATGGTCAAGACAAAAGTTGGGATGGCATGTACAATGGCAATCAAGCCGTTTCAACTGATTATTGGTTTGTTGTAAGTCGACAAGATGGAAGAACACATCGTGGACATTTTACTTTAAAAAGGTAATTTTCCTTTTTGTAATTTATTCCTTCATCACTTCATTTTTTCGCTATTTTTACTTTTATAAACATACTCCCATGGATTTTACAAAAAAAATGCTTCGTGACGATGCACTCAAAGGAAAAGTAATCGTCGTAACTGGCGGAGGTAGCGGCTTAGGAAAAGCGATGACGCAGTACTTTTTAGAACTCGGCGCGCAAGTCGCTATTACGTCGCGAGATCTAGATAAACTTAAAAATACAGCGAAAGAACTCGAAGACAAAATGGGCGGAACTTGTTTGCCATTGGCCTGCGACGTTCGCCATTATGACCAAGTCGAAGCGATGCTGGAAAACGTTTTAAAAACCTTTGGCAAAGTTGATGTGCTGTTGAACAACGCCGCTGGGAACTTTATTTCACCAACCGAACGATTATCAGCCAACGCCTTTGACACCGTTATCGACATTGTTCTAAAAGGCTCCAAAAATTGCACACTCGCTTTCGGAAAACACTGGATTGACAGCAAGCAAGAAACCGCCACTATTTTAAATATCGTAACTACTTATGCATTTACAGGATCCGCCTATGTGGTTCCGAGTGCTACTGCAAAAGCTGGCGTTCTTGCAATGACGAGGAGTTTAGCAGTAGAATGGGCGAAATACGGAATTCGATCGAATGCCATTGCACCTGGGCCATTTCCGACCAAAGGCGCGTGGGATCGATTGCTACCAGGCGATCTAGCCGAAAAGTTTGACATGGCGAAGAAAGTACCTTTGAAACGAGTTGGCGACCATCAAGAATTGGCAAATTTAGCAGCATATTTGGTTTCAGATTTCTCGGCTTATATCAATGGCGAAGTAGTTGTGATTGATGGTGGCGAATGGTTGAAAGGCGCGGGACAATTCAATTTATTGGATCAGATTCCGGAAGAAATGTGGGATATGTTGGAGATGATGATTAAAGCTAAGAAAGATAAATAGAAGCAAGACCGCTTCGCTGCAAGAAGAAAGAGAAATAGAGAAAAGAAGCAAGAGACAAGAGACAAGAGGTTATTAGTTCTTTTCTCGATTGCCCTAGCCCGGATAGGAACGGCATCCTTTTTCCGCTTCCTTTAAGCGGGAAAAGATATAGTGGATAGCCGGAATAGCTGCTAAAAATAATCAACCAGCAACTGACAACCATCAACTTAGCCTTATTAACTTTTGTTAACAAATAAGCCTTGAAAAACCCAGATTTAATTGTATTTTTACGGCTCAAAATCTGAAAAAATAAATGGGTAAAATCATTGCGATAGCCAATCAAAAAGGCGGTGTTGGAAAAAC
>CANHEA010000100.1 GCA_947459635.1 Flavobacteriaceae bacterium
AAATCCGATAACACTAATCGCCCGCTTATCGCCGCTCGTTCTGCTAGTAGATTATCCCAATCGTCTGTGCCTCTCCAAAATATCTTTTTCATTTCGACCATTGCTTCTGGATTGTAAGTGCATAAATGTTCAGCGAACTTTTGCACTTCAACATCTAACTCTTCGATGTCTTGATACACATTGGCAAACAATCCTTTACTTCTCGCCCATTCTGCGTCGTAGAACGTATTGGCATCAATGGCGATTTGCGACATAGCGGAAACGCCCATTTTTCTTTCGATGGCGGGTGAAACTACAAACGGACCGATCCCTACATTGAGTTCACTCAGCTTAATCGAAGCGAATTGCGTTGCCATACAATAATCCGTGGAAGCAGCGATTCCGACACCACCGCCCACTGTTTTTCCTTGAATACGCCCGATGATAAACTTTGGGCATTTGCGCATGGCATTGATGACATTGGCAAAGCCAGAGAAGAATACTTTTCCGGTTGCGGCATCGTTGATAGCGATGAGTTCTTTGAAACTCGCTCCAGCGCAAAAAGTTCGATCACCGCCACTTTGAAGAATAATAACTTTGATGTCGTCGTTATTGCCAGCTTCGGTGATGGTGTCGGCTAATTTTTTTAATACATCGCTTGGTAAGGAGTTTTGTTCGGGATGAAAAAACTCGATGGTAGCGATACCATTACTTATTGTACAATTTACATATGCTTCATTCATAATTATAACTTTTTACCTGACAGCCACTGGCTGTCCTCCTTTTAATTTCAAATGTTTTACGTATGCTTCTGTTGCCATTTTTCTTGACTCTTGTTTCTTGTTTCTTTTTAACCGCAAGGTTCGCAACGGTTGTCGCAAAGTTCGCGGGGTTTTTGTTTTGCTTAGTGCCCTAGCCCCGATAGAGGCGATATCCTCGTAACAAAGTGGAGAGATAAAGCCGAAAGCGGGAAGAAGCTCCTACTCTAAAATTCCAAATTGCTCAAAATGATGATTTAAATGTTTGCGTTCTAAGAGATACCACTCGTAGCGATTCATTTCGCCGAAAACCGCATTTTTGAGTAGGCTTTCTGGATGTTCTTTGTAATGGGCGATATAAGCTGATCTGGCTTCGAGCATTTTCTGTTTGGCGGTGTTTAAATCGGCATGTTTTAGTGTATTGATTTTCGCTTTTTCTGCTAAAGGAAAATCAAAATTCTGTGGCATTTTGTTATAATCGTAAAGCGTGTTGTGCACTTTATCTATAATTTTTTCGGGTGTTGAGATTTCGAAATCTTGAATTTCTCCGGATGCAATTCGAAAGCCATATTCTAAATGCTCGACCATCCCTTGCGCAGACAAATTCCCCCATTTTGGTTGGGAATTTTCAGTCAGTTTGTGTAAACATTCTTCAATTTTCGCTTCAGTCATTTCGACAAAAACTTCTTGTTTTTTCTGCACCATCGTTAGGATTGTCGCCACGGCTACCAATTCGTCTTCGACATCGAAAACCTCAACAAACCATTTGACAATGCCACTTGGATGCTCGGCAGACGCGACATCGCGATCTACTTTCTGTTTGCATGTCAATCGCACATAAACCGTATCGTTGTGATAAATCGGGCGCAAGAATCGACATTCTTCTAAACCGTAATTTGCGGCTACCGGACCTTTGTTAGGATAGACAAACAAACCTGCAGCGGCGGCTAAAATAAAGTAACCGTGGGCTGTTCGTTTTTTGAAAATACTTCCATCTAAGGACGTGATATCGGTGTGCGCATAGAAATGATCCCAAGTCAGATTCGCAAAATTGATAATATCGGTATCGGTTACCGTTCTGTTGTGTGTTCGCAAGGACATTCCTGGTTGGATATCTTCCCAATGGTATTGGAAAGGATGCTGCGTAATTTCTTTGTATTTTGAATTAGGTTGATAGATTCCCGTGATTTCTGTTAAGGTTGTTGGTGAACCCTGCACTGCGCACCGTTGCATATAGTGTTTAATCCCACGAACTCCGCCCATTTCTTCTCCGCCACCCGCGCGACCTGGACCGCCGTGAACCAATAATGGTAATGGTGAACCGTGTCCTGTGCTTTGCTTGGCGTTTTCGCGATTGAGGACTAAAATTCTTCCGTGGTGTGAGGCGGCGTTGATGACGTAATCCTTCGCCATTTCGTCGCTGTTGGTTACGATAGACGACACTAAAGAACCTTTTCCCATTTGGGCTAGCTCTACTGCTTCGTCTATGGTTTTGTAGGGCATTAGGGTTGAAACTGGTCCAAATGCTTCGATTTCGTGCACGGCAGTATTTTGGAACGGTTGGTCTTCTCGAAGTACAATTGGACTCACGAATGCGCCTTTTTCAGTTGCGCCGATCAGGTTGATTTTCTCCAAATCACCATAAACCAATTTTGCGGTTTTTGACAATTCGCCAATTCTGTTTTTTAAAACTTCCACTTGGTCTTTGCTGACTAGAGCGCCCATGCGGACTTCTTTTAATCTTGGATCGCCGATGGTGACTTTATCTAGTGCTTTTCCGAGTGCTATTTGAACGTCATCCATGAGATTTTCTGGAACAATCATACGTCTGATGGCGGTACATTTTTGACCACATTTAACGGTGATTTCGCTTCTCGCTTGATTGATGAACAAGTCGAATTCTGGTGTTCCTGGAATGGCATCGACTCCTAAGATAGACGCATTTAAAGAATCGGCTTCCATCGTAAAAGGGACAGCTTCCTGAATAATTCTAGGATGGGATTTTAGCAAACGTCCTGTGGATGCTGAACCTGTAAACGTAATTACGTCTTGGCTTTCAACCGTGTCGAATATATTTTTGACGGTACCGCAAATCAGTTGCAATGCGCCTTCGGGTAATAAGTTGGAAGCAATTATTTCTTTTACTACCGCTTCGGTTAGATAAGCCGTGGTTGGCGCTGGTAAGACAACCGCTGGCATGCCCGCCATCCAATTGACGGCGCACTTTTCTAGCATCCCCCAAATCGGAAAATTGAAGGCATTGATATGAATTGCCACACCTTTCTTGGGAACCAAAATATGATGTGCCATAAAGCGACCTCCTTTGGATAGGTCGATTGGGTCTCCTTCTACGTGGTAAGGTTGATTGGGGAATAATTTTCGGAGCGAGGCATTGGCGAATAGATTTCCGAATCCACCTTCGATGTCGATCCAGCTATCTACGCGTGTAGCGCCGGTTCGGTAACTTAGTTCGTAGAATTGCTCTTTCCGTTTGGTCAAATACATCGCCAAACTTTTGATCATATTTCCCCGTTCTTGGAAGGTCATTTTGCGCAATTGCTGCCCGCCTGTGGTTCTTCCGTAATGCAAAATGGCTGGAGTATCTAATCCTTCCACTGATGTTTCAGCGACGAATTCTCCTGTAACTGCATCGTAAGAAGGTTTTCCTTCTCCTGTTGCTGTGGTCCATTTTCCAAGTACGTAATGTTGTGTTTTGTTCATGCTTATGATTTTAACCGCAAAGCTCGCAAAGGTTGTCGCAAAGTTCGCAATGTTCTATTATACTCTTTCTATGATCGCAGCGTAGCCTTGACCAACGCCTATACACATGGTGATTAAGGCGTATCTTTTTCCAGTTAATTGCAATTCTAATGCTGCCGAATAGGTAATTCTGGCTCCGGTCATTCCTAATGGATGTCCGATTGCGATGGCGCCACCGTTGGGATTAATCCTCGGATCGTTATCTTTTAGACCTAAGGCACGAATGCAGGCGATACTTTGCGCTGCGAACGCTTCGTTGAGTTCGATGATGTCGATTTGATCTAAAGTCAAACCTGCTTTTGTTAAGGCTTTATGCGTGGCTTCTACAGGTCCGATTCCCATGATTCGTGGCTCTACTCCTACTACTGCAGAACTTACGATTCGTGCGAGTGGTTTGAGATTGTATTTTGAAACGGCTTCTTCGGAGGCGATGATGATTGCCGCTGCGCCGTCATTTAACCCAGAAGCATTTCCGGCTGTGACACTTCCGTCTTTTCTGAAGGCAGGTCGCAATTTGGATAATCCTTCGATTGAAGTATTTGGTTTGATGAATTCATCTTGGGCAAACACAACTGCATCTCCTTTTCGTTGTGGAATAGCGACTGGTACTATTTCTTTTGATAAACGTCCGGATTCTTGTGAAGCGGTTGCTTTTTGTTGACTATGCAAAGCAAAAGCGTCTTGATCTTCGCGTGAAATATTGTACTTATCTACTAAGTTTTCGGCTGTTTCTCCCATGGCGTCGGTGCCATACATTTCATGCAATTTCGGATTGATAAATCGCCATCCAAAACTAGAATCGTACATTTTTGAATCGGTTCCGAACGCGGCAGACGGTTTGGATACGACTAGAGGTCCACGGGTCATGTTTTCAACGCCGCCAGCTATGAATAGATGTCCATCGCCAGCTTTGATCGCACGATTAGCATGTATCACCGCC
The DNA here is from genome assembly GCA_947459635.1 of Flavobacteriaceae bacterium. Lineage (GTDB taxonomy): Bacteria > Bacteroidota > Bacteroidia > Flavobacteriales > Flavobacteriaceae > Flavobacterium. The sequence goes on from CANHEA010000100.1 coordinate 4,438, forward strand.
GACAAACCCGAACTACACAAACGATTGACGGTTTCTCCCGGAACTGTGTATGGCAATCCTGCCAATAACAATGACATACGGGCCACATTTCTGTTGTCTTCACCCGCTTGATTGGCGCAACCTAAAATGACATCATCATAGGCGTCTTTGGGAATACTTGGATTATTATCTACTACGGTTTTGATCACCAATGCCCCTAAATCGTCTGGTCTAACAGCGGCTAGGGTTCCTTGGTAACTTCCGATTGGAGTTCGCACTCCGTCTATGATGTATGCTTCCATAATTTTTAATTAATAATTAATATTGAATAATTAATTATTCAATATTAATTGCTATTCCCACTCTTTACTTGTTCTATAAGCAACACCTTTAAAAAGTGCTACTAATGTGTTTTCTTTTTTAACTTCAATGATATAAAAACCGACTTTGTTTTTGATGCTTTCTAGTGTTGCGTCGGCCGTAATGTAATCGCCTTCTTCTAACGCTTCGATATGATTGATGGAAGTTTCAATAGAAACCCCGTATCTTCCGTTGGTATTTACTGAAAAACCAAAGGCAGTATCTGCTAATGAATAGGTGATTCCGCCATGCGCTTTTGCCATACTGTTGAGCATATCTTTGCGAATGGTCATCCCAAGTTTGCAACGCCCAATTTCACATTCGAGTATTTCGATGCCGAGCCATTGACTGAATGGATCAAGAGAAAGCATTTTGTATGGGATTTTCGTTCCTTCCATTAATAAAATGTCTTATTTTCTCGATTCATTCTCCGTAGCAACGCACTGCAACGATAGCGATCTTCATGGTATTCGTTATACAAATCGTCTAGTTTTTGGACGCACCAATCGATTCCTTTTTCATCGGCCCATGCCAACAAACCTTTCGGATAATTTACCCCTTTTGTCATGGCGTTGTCAATGTCTTGAGCAGAAGCTATATTCAGAAACAACGCTTCGGCGGCTTCATTGATAAGCATGACCAAGATTCTTTCGAAAATGGCTTGCGATAATTTGGCATCATTGATTGGTTCTCCACTGGCTGTATTTTGATAATCATAAAATCCTTTTCCTGATTTTCTTCCCAAATATCCTGCTTCTGTTAGGCGTTTTTGAGTAAAAGATGGTTTGTATCTCGGATCAAAATAAAACGCTGTAAATACAGATTCCGTGACGGCATAATTGACATCATTTCCTATAAAATCCATCAACTCGAATGGGCCCATTCTGAATCCACCTAGAGTTTTCATTGCCGAATCTATGGTGATAAAATCAGCCATGCCCTCTTCATACAGTCGAAGTGCTTCGCTGTAGAAAGGTCTGGCCACTCGATTGACAATAAACCCTGGTGTATCTTTCGCAACCGCAACTATTTTCTTCCAATCGGAAATTATTTGCGTTGTTTTTACTAAGACTTCAGCACTGGTTTGAACTGCTGGAATTACTTCTACCAGTTGCATTAGGGGCGCTGGATTAAAAAAATGAATTCCAATAACGCGATCAGCTTTCTGGCATGAAGCCGCAATAGAAGTAATAGAAAGCGAGGAAGTGTTTGATGCTAGAATGGTATCTGCAGCAACATAGCTTTCTAAATCTGAAAACAATTTGCGCTTGACATCGATATTTTCCACAATCGCTTCAATGACCAAATCTGAATTAGACAAATCCTTTAGCGCATTGACATACGAAATGTTAGCACTGATTCTGTTTTTTTCAGCGGTATCGATTTTGCCTTTTTCGACCAATTTTAATAAAGTGGATTCGAGAGTGGATTTACTCTTAGAAAGTGCTTCTTGGTTGGTATCATACAAGTTAACTTGACAACCTGAAGTTGCTGCTACTTGCGCAATGCCGCTGCCCATGGTTCCGGAACCGATAACGCCTACGATCATATTAGTTCCCTTTAAATTCTGGTGTTCTTTTTTCTATAAAAGAAGCGACGCCTTCTTGATAATCGTTAGATGAACTGGCTTCAATTTGCAAATCGCTTTCTAGTGCCAATTGCTGTTCTAAAGTATTCGTCATCGATTGATTTAACAATCTTTTGGTTAAGCCTAATGCTTTGGTTGGCATTGCTGCAAGTGCGGTCGCCAGTATTTTGACATCATCCATAAAAAAAGCCGTTGGGAAAATTTTATAAACTAATCCCATCACCATTGCTTCCTCGGCAGTAACCTTATCGCCTAACATCATTAAAGCCGTTGCTTTTTGCAAACCAACAATTCTAGGCAAGAAAAAAGTTCCGCCACTATCGGGTATCAAGCCAATTTTGCTGAAGGCTTGAATGAAAGAAGTATGCTCGGTGGCAACAACTATATCGCATGCTAACGCGATATTCGCCCCGGCACCAGCTGCTACGCCATTGACCGCGGCAACAATTGGTTTTTCTATTGTTCGTATTTTTTGAATAATTGGATTGTAATGTTCCTCGAGAATTTTTCTAAAGCCTGGATTTAGCTCCGGATCTGTTACTTCTTTCAAGTCTTGGCCAGCGCAAAAAGCTTTCCCACTTCCAGTAATCACAATGGCACGAATAGCAGCATCTGCAGCACAAGAATCTAAAGTATCTTGTAGTGCCAAAGCCATTTCTCGATTGAAACTATTGAAAACCTCAGGTCTGTTGAGCGTAATAAACGCGACTTGGTTTTCAATCTTGAATAAAATTGAATTATTGCTCATACCTTACTTATTGAAGATGGAAGATATACGATTTTTGATTTTTGAAGTCCCTTTGGAACTTCTGCATTTTTTGTCGCTATTCTTCTATCATTTATTTACTTTAAACATTTGAAATAGTCAAATGGCTCGTGACAGTCCTCGCATTGAAAAAATGCTTTACAGGCTGTTGATCCAAATTGACTAATTAACTTAGTCTGGGTTGACCCACATTGTGGACATTTGACTAATTTCTTATTTCCCAACAAAGCCTCTTTGTCTGCTTCGGCATCTAAAGGAGCTGCAATTCCGTATTTTTCCAACGCTAGCCTTCCTTTAGGCGTAATCCAGTCGGTAGTCCAAGCTGGCGCTAAAACCAATTCCACCTTGGCTTCCCATCCCGCTTTTTGAAATGCACTTTTGATGTCGTCGCCAATAACATCCATCGCTGGACAACCGCTGTAGGTTGGCGTGATGACTACTTCGACAACTCCATCAACGATGGTAGCAGCGCGCACTACGCCCATTTCCATAATCGATAAAACTGGAATTTCTGGATCCGAAACCGAATCTAGAATTTCAATTAATTTTTGGTCGATATGTTGGAGTTGTTCTGTCATTTTTTGCTCGCTAAGGCGCAAAGGCACAAAGCAATTTGTTTTTGGTTTAAGTGCCTAGCCCCGATAGCAGCGGAAATCCTTTTGTGGCGGTTTTCGACGCAAAAGATTGCAGCGAATAGCGGGAATAAGCTTCTAAAAATTTTACCAATTCATATTTGGATAAGCGCGTTGCATGTATTGCATTTCAACCAAAATATAACCCATGTGTTCGCTGTGAATTCCTTGTTTGCCGCCTTTTTGAAAATACTCCAATTGCGGAATCGCTATCGTTGCTTCTTCCAAAATGGCATTTATATTTTTATAATAATCCGCTTTCAGCAATGTTACGTCGACGCCAATTCCTTCTGAAACCATGGCTTTATCGGCTTCGGTTTGGTGAAACAATTCATCGGTAAAAGCCCATAAATGATGGATTGCTTTTTGAATTTTATCGTGACTTTCTGCTGTTCCATCGCCCAAACGTTTGATCCAATCGGAAGAA
>CANHEA010000101.1 GCA_947459635.1 Flavobacteriaceae bacterium
AGAAGCAACCAAAAAATGGTCAATGCCAATCCAAAATTGGGGATTAATCCTCAACCAGTTCTTAACTATATTTGAAAAAAGGGTTCAACTTTAATTAAAAAGTCAAACCCTATTATTTTTTAACTTACACACTTTGCGGGATAGTGTCACATAAAATAAAAAAAGCCTCAGTAATACTGAGGCTTTTCTTATTTAAGAGCTAAGATTACTTGCTTGCTTGAGCAGCACTCATTTCCATCGAGATGGCCGAACGCTCCATTTTTAGTTTTCCCGCCATAGTTTCAATGACAATCGTGGTGTCTCCTAATTCGGCTATTTTTCCATGAATACCACTTTTGGTCACAATCTTATCACCTACTTTTAGATCTGATTCAAATTGTTTTTCAAGTTTTGCTCTCTTTTGTTGCGGTCTAATCATAAAGAAATAGATGACTACAAACATTAAAATAAACGGAAGAAATTGTTGTACTTGTTGCATAATATCTGAAATTGATTTTTATTTAGTTTTTACTATTTATCACGTTATTGCATCAAACCTCTACCCGTCTTGTTTAGGCGGTTATTTGTTTGAAATTCTTTTACTAGATTATCTAAGATTCCGTTGATAAAAATACTGCTTTTTGGAGTTGAGTATTCTTTGGCAATCTCAAGGTACTCATTGATTGTAACCTTAATGGGGATAGACGGAAATCTGAGGAACTCACAGATTGCCATTTTTAGAATTATGGTATCCAATTCGGCGATCCGCTCTGTGTCCCAATTGGGCGTCTTATCGATGTATTCTTTAGCCAATTCATTCTCGTTAAGAATTGTTTTGCGAAACAAGTCCGAAACGAAGTCTTTATCTTCAGCGTCCTTATATAATTTAGGAACATAGAAACTTTGGTCTTCTTTTGACTTCAGCGCTTTCAATTGCTTTATGATTTGTGTATTGACCATCGGTATGTCGTCTACCCATGTCAATTTGAAATCTTCTAGGTAGTCGTATAATTTATCATTCGCAGCGATGACATCCATAAATAGCGAAACCATAAACTCTTGATCTTCTTCAAAAGTATTTGTTCTATTTCGCATGTAATGGGCATATAATTCACTTTCTTTTATCGCTTTCAATAGCAAAATGATGTAATCATCATTCATCGTCCAATTGTTGATTTTTCGATTCTCTATGGATTGAAGTAAAGAGTGATTGGTGGATAGTATACCAAAAATGGCATTGTCAATAAACTTGGTATTTGCATTCCTGTCATCGGCGGTCGCCAAATGTTTGGTTTTCGATTGTTCCAGAAAAATGACCTCTTTCTTAGCAATTTCAATCAATGTGGAGAGCATTAAAAGATATAAATCGAGAATATTGTCGATGCTATGGTAGAGAAATTTCTCCTCTTTTTCGATATTATCGGAACCATTTTGATGCATCGCAAATATCGATTGCATTACTTTTATACGAATGTGACGTCTGTTTACCACCTAGTAAGAACTTTATAAAATTAAAAGGAGCGAAAGAAAATCTTCCGCTCCGCAAAAATAGTAATATTATTCAAATGCTATAACCTATTCGCATTTTCTTTTTTTCGATCAGCGATACGCTTTTCTGCAATAGATAAAGCAGCTTGATGCGTTGTAATTTGTTGCAATTCCGATTCTCTAAAAATTTCCAAAGTAGTATTGTAGATGTTTTCTGTTCGTCGTTTGGCTTCTTCTTTACCGTATCCAACAATTTCACCATATACATTAATAATCCCACCAGCATTGATCAAGAAATCAGGAGCATAAGCAATTCCTTTTTCCTGCAAAATTTTACCGTGAATCACTTCATTGGCTAGTTGGTTATTAGCGGCTCCCGCAATTACTTTTGCTTTGATTTTGTGTATCGTATCATCATTAATCGTCGCGCCTAAAGCACAAGGAGCATAAATATCAACATCAGCAGCGTAAAGGTCAGGCCCTCTAAAGATAGACGCCCCGTATTTTTTTTCTACTTCTTCAAGTCTCGCTTCATTGATATCGGTAATTTGAACGATCGCGCCTTCTTCAATTAAATGACCTACTAGCGTCTCGCCGACATGACCAATTCCTTGCACCAAAATCTTCTTTCCTGCTAAAGTATCATTACCAAACTGATATTTTGCAGCCGCTTTCATTCCCATATAAACTCCGTAGGCAGTGACTGGCGATGGATTACCCGAACCTCCTCTTGCCTCTGAAATACCAGTAACATACGGCGTGATATCACGTATCATATCCATATCTGGAGTTGTCGTACCAACATCTTCTGCAGTAATATATCTTCCGCTTAAAGAGTGTACATATTCTCCAAATTTTTTGATCAGTTCTGGTGACTTATCTGTTTTGGCGTCGCCGATAATAACCGCTTTTCCGCCACCTAAGTTAAGACCCGAAATAGCTGATTTATAAGTCATCCCGCGAGACAATCTCAATACATCATTCAGTGCTTCCCATTCATTGGTGTACTTCCACATTCTAGTTCCTCCTAATGCAGGTCCTAAAACTGTATTATGAATTCCTATTATTGCTTTTAAACCAGTATCTTTGTCATTGCAAAAAACGATTTGTTCATGGTTATTAAAAGACAGTTGTCCAAAAACAGGATCCATTTTTAGCAACTCTTTTGGGGTAACGATTTCTGAAGTCATAATTTAGTTTTTAGATGGGGTTTCATTAAAAATACAACGCAAATTTATCAATAAAATCAGAATATTTTAATTTTGTTCAATTAAATTATCAATTACTCAATAATTCTAGCTTATTACGAGAAATTAGTAATTTTTGAATTTCACTTTTTTTAACAACAATACAAAACATTAATAATTATTTTTCACAATTAGATGAAAGAACTTCAATATTTAAACAAATACTTTCTCAAATATAAATACAGCTTTTTAATTGGAATAGTCACGACAATTATTGCGCAAATTTTTTCGCTTTTTACACCAAAGCTGATTAGCAAATCCTTTAAGGCCATCGAGGACTTTTCGCAAAAAGTCGATACTAATCCAACTATCATTCAGAAAGAACTCATTCACAATATCTTATTGATTATTGCCACGACAATCATCGCAGGATTTCTTACTTTCTTGATGCGTCAGACCTTAATTGTAATGTCACGCCATATCGAATTTGACCTGAAAAATGAGGTTTTCCGGCAGTATGAAAATCTATCGCAGAATTTTTATAAACAAAACCGTACTGGCGACTTGATGAATAGAATTAGCGAAGATGTTGGTAAAGTCCGCATGTACGTTGGTCCTGCCGTAATGTATACCATCAACACTTTTATTCGATTTACCATCGTTATTATATATATGTATAACGTTTCTCCTCGATTAACTTTATACGCCTTACTTCCATTGCCATTTTTATCTTTCGCTATATTTAAGTTGAGTTCAGAAATAAACACCCGAAGTACTATTTTTCAGCAATACTTATCGAAAATTTCGAGTTTCACACAAGAAGTCTTCTCTGGTATTCGTGTAATTAAGGCCTATTCCCTTGAGCAACAATATCAAAATAATTTGGTAGATCTTTCCGAGGAAAGCAAGACCAAGAGTTTGCATTTGGCAAAAGTACAATCTCTATTTGGCCCTTTGATGCTTGCGTTGATTGGCGTCAGCAACTTGGTTGTGATTTATTTTGGAGGCATGATGTACATCAACGGCACTATTCATAGTATCGGAACCATTGCAGAGTTCATTTTATACATCAATATGCTGACATGGCCCGTTGCCTCTTTGGGCTGGGTTTCGTCGATGGTACAAGAAGCTGAGGCGTCTCAAAAGAGAATCAATGAATTTCTAAAAATTCAACCAGATATCCAAAACAATACGGCGGACAAATCTGAAATTGAAGGCAGCATCGAGTTTAAGAATGTAAGTTTTGTTTACGACGACACGCATATTAAAGCCTTAAGTGATATTAGTTTTTCTATTAATAAAGGGGAAACTTTGGCTATCTTAGGCAAAACTGGCGCAGGAAAATCGAGTATACTTTCTCTTATTAGTAGACTATATGATGTTACCAGCGGCGAAATTATAATTGACGGTAAGAACATCAAAAATGTCAACCTTTATGATCTAAGAAACAGCATCAGTATCGTTCCGCAAGACGCTTTTTTGTTTTCTGATTCTATTAAAAACAACATCAAATTCGGGAAAGAAAATGCCTCGGATCTTGAAGTAGAAAATGCAGCAAAACAAGCCGTTGTTCATGACAATATCATCCAATTTAACAAAGAATATGAAACAGTTCTTGGCGAACGCGGCATTACGATCTCTGGCGGTCAAAAGCAAAGAATTTCTATTGCTCGCGCACTGATCAAAGAGTCTCCCATTTTATTACTGGATGACTGTCTATCAGCGGTTGATACGGAAACAGAAGAAACAATTCTAAACAACCTGCTTTTGTCCTGTAAAGACAAAACAACAATTATTGTAAGTCATCGTGTTTCCTCAGCAAAAAATGCTGATAAGATTATCATTATTGAAGGCGGAAAAATTATACAACAAGGTTCTCATAATCAATTAATAAACGAAAAAGGGTATTATTCTGAGTTATATTTAAAACAACTTTCTGAAAAAGAATTGTCATAATTGTTGTTTTGTAATACAATTTTTATCATTTTTGAATTGAAATTAACACCAAACTAATTGCATTTAGGATTATGAGAGAAAATGATATGGTAGAAAAAGAAGAGATTTTTTCTAAAGTTTTGAGAGCTGGAAGAAGGACTTATTTCTTTGATGTACGAGCTACAAAAGCGGATGATTATTACATTACCATTACGGAAAGTAAAAAATTTACAGAAGAAGATGGTTCGTTTCATTTCAAAAAACACAAGATTTATTTGTATAAAGAAGATTTCGCAGCATTTGCCGAAATTTTAGATGAGATGACCTCTTATGTATTGAACCACAAAGGAGAAGAAGTCATTTCGGAACGTCATCAAAAAGACTTCAAAAAGGAATATATTGATGATCGCGATACTTCTGAGAAAACTTCGCCAACAAACAATTTTACAGATATTGATTTCGACGACATCTAAATTTTATCAGCATAAATTACTGAAAGTCTAAATAGCAAATGCTTTTTAGACTTTTTTTTTCATTTTTATTTAAACTTCATTTAATACAATAAACAATCGTAATTAATACTATTGCTTACCAAACGAAAATACTTCATTGCATTCTCGTTCTAAATTGACAATCAAAACTAATTTGCAAATAATAATTAACATATATTTTTAATTTGTATTTTTGTTGGTTAACTGTCGCTTTTCAGTTCATTTTTATTGAAAAAAATACAGTATTTTTAGTTGTAATTAATTTACATTCAGCGTTTTATAAATTATTAATAAATAGATACAAATACAATTTATTTAAGCTAAGAAATAAAGAGTATCCTACAAGACATGAAAATTATTTCCCTCAAATTGAAAATAAGTACAATCCTCGTATTCTTTGTGATATGTCAAGGAATAATCGCCCAAAATAATTCGAAAAATCAGTCGCAAAAATTCGAAAATACCTTCAGAGCAAATAAGGAATCTAAAAGCAATAATCCGAATTCAAATCGTTTGTTACTACCTGTAATAACGGGTAACTTCAGTATTTGTTTGCCAGGTTCACCCACTACACAATTGACTGCTACTTTACCTCCAGCTGCTGGAAACCCATGGGTATCCTCAAATCCTGCTGTTGCAACGATTGACGCTACTGGACTGGTTACTCAAGTTTCCTTTGGAGCAACTACAATAACGTATACCGATAATCTAGGAAATACCTATTCCGAAAATGTCTATGTCGCCACTTTCCCAACGATTAGCACACCCAATGGAACATCTACCTGCGCGGGCGGTACACTTCAAATAGATGGTTCGTTATTTCCAAATGCTCTAACACCATGGACTTCATTAACGCCTGCCATCGCATCTGTTGACAACGCTGGACTTATTACTGGTAATTCCGGAGGAATCGCGACCATACAATATATGAATTTAGGGGGATGTACTACAACAACAACCATTACAATCAATCCGCTATTAATTCCCAATGTCACTTGTGGAGCAACCACTACCAGCCAAATTACATTCAATTGGTCAGCCGTTGCTGGAGCAACAACCTATGTTAGAAGTTATCAAATAGGTGCTGGTCCCTTTCAATCCGCAGGATCTAGTAATGCGTTATTTTATACGTTAACTGGCTTATTGCCAAGTACAACGGTCACTTTTTATGTTGCGCCATCGGGTTCTGTAGGTTCTTGCTTTCAAGTTGGACAAGTGACTTGCTCAACACTTCCCTGCAACGCTGCTACTACCCCGGTAACGCCAACAATTGGCTTAATTACCCCTCCATCTTGCATACTCACAACTGGATCAGTCGCGATTTCAGGTTTACCAGCTGGAAATTGGACTATAAATCAAACCGGAACAGCTGCTAATTCGATTGTCGGCAATACAGCATCAACTACTATTTTAGGTCTCGCAACCGGAAATTATACTTTCACGGTTACAAATGACTTGGGATGTACCTCCGTTGCAACTGCCAATGTAAATATTCCTGCTCAACCACCCACTCCTGCTGCTGCAATTTCAACAGGTGACATTACGCAGTGTCAGCAGTTACCAATTCAAACTCTTGATGCCAATAATGCGATTACTCCTATTGTTGGACAAACCGTTTCGTGGTACACCCTTCCTGTTGGTGGAGTATTGGTTCCTAGTCCAACGCTAAATGCGGTTGGAACGGCAACGTATTATGCGCAGGCTTTCGATGGAACTTGTAATTCTTTGACTAGAACTTCGGTGAAACTTACTATTACTGGAACACCTGCTGCTCCGATTTCAACGGGAGATATTACCCAGTGTGAGCAACTTCCTATTCAAACTCTCGATGCGAATAATGCCATTACTGTAATTCCTGGACAAACTATTTCTTGGTACACTCTTGCAGTTGGTGGAGTTTTGGTGCCTGCTCCAACGCTAAACACAGTCGGAACAATTACATACTACGCGCAGGCTAACGACGGAAGTTGTAATTCCTTGACTAGAACGTCTGTCAAATTAACAATCACAGGTGCTCCAGCAGCGCCGATTTCAACTGGCGATATTACTCAGTGTGAACAACTTCCTATTCAAACTCTGGATGCCAACAACGCCATTACCGTAATTCCTGGACAAACTATTTCTTGGTATACCCTTGCAGTCGGTGGAGCTTTGGTTGCTACTCCAACGCTAAATACCGTTGGAACAATTACCTATTACGCACAAGCCAATGACGGTACATGTAATTCAACCACTAGAACTTCTGTCAAATTAACCATCACTGGCGCTCCGGCTACTCCGATTTCAACTGGTGATATTACCCAGTGTGAGCAACTTCCTATTCAAACTTTGGATGCGAATAATGCTATTACTGTAATTCCTGGACAAACTATCACTTGGTACACCCTTGCAGTTGGTGGAGTTTTGGTTCCTAGTCCAACGCTAAATGCGGTTGGAACGGC
>CANHEA010000102.1 GCA_947459635.1 Flavobacteriaceae bacterium
ACTTGCGCAGCTACTTTACCTTTTCTTCCTTCTTCTTCTTCGTAACTTACTCTGTCACCTTCGCGAAGTTCTTCCGCTTTGATTCCTGATGCATGAACGAAAATGTCTTTTCCTGTTTCTTCGTCTGTAATGAATCCGTAACCTTTAGATTCATTGAAAAATTTAACTGTACCTGTACGCATTGTAATTGTAATAATAATTTATAATGTTGCAAATGTAATTCGAAAAACAATACGAAAGTTACAACCGTGTTAATTTTTTATAAAAATTATTGATAGTCAAGCTTTTCTGTAAAAAAATTGAAAATTACTTATTTTACATCCAGTTTAATATACAATTCCTTTAATTGCGCTTCATCAATAGCAGACGGTGCATCAATCATGACATCACGACCAGAATTATTTTTTGGGAATGCAATAAAATCACGGATGGTTTCTTGTCCACCCAAAATAGCAACCAATCGATCCAATCCAAATGCCAATCCACCATGCGGTGGCGCTCCGAATTGAAACGCATCCATCAAGAATCCAAATTGATTTCGGGCTTCTTCTTCTGTGAATCCTAAATATTTAAACATCAATTGTTGCGTCGCTTTGTCGTGAATACGAATCGATCCGCCGCCAATTTCATTTCCGTTTAATACCATGTCATAGGCATTGGCACGAACGGCCTTCGGATTGGTCTCCAACAACGCCATGTCTTCTGGTTTTGGTGAGGTAAATGGATGGTGCATCGCATGATAGCGGCCACTTTCCTCATCAAATTCTAATAATGGGAAGTCCACTACCCAAAGTGGTGCAAATTCAGCTGGATTTCTCAATCCATGTCGTGTTGCCAATTCCATACGCAATGCCGAAAGTTGTGTTCTCGTTTTATCGGCTGGACCGGAAAGTACGAAAATCATGTCGCCTGCCTTGGCTCCGGTAACTTTAGCCCATCGTGACAAATCGTCTTGATCATAAAATTTGTCGACGGAGGATTTATAGGTTCCGTCTTCATTGCATTTTACATAGACCATTCCTGAAGCGCCTATTTGTGGTCGTTTTACCCAATCAATCAGACCGTCAATTTCTTTTCTGGTGTATTCGCCTGCGCCAGGAACGGCAATTCCCACTACTAATTCTGCAGTATTAAAAACACCGAAATCCTTGTGTTGTGCTACGGTATTCAATTCGCCAAACTCCATTCCGAAGCGAATGTCTGGTTTGTCATTTCCGTAGGTTTTCATGGCGTGGTCGTAGGTCATTCTTGGGAATTTTTCTACCTCGATGCCTTTGATTTCTTTTAATAAATGGCGTGTTAGTCCTTCAAAAACATTCAGGATATCTTCTTGTTCAACGAACGCCATTTCGCAATCGATTTGTGTGAATTCTGGTTGTCTGTCGGCACGCAAATCTTCGTCGCGGAAACATTTTACGATTTGAAAATATTTGTCCATACCGCCCACCATCAACAATTGTTTGAAAGTTTGCGGCGATTGTGGTAAAGCGTAAAACTGTCCTTCATTCATTCTAGAAGGAACGACAAAATCTCTCGCGCCTTCGGGAGTTGATTTAATTAAATAAGGTGTTTCTACTTCGCAAAAATCTAGATCTGACAAGTATTTTCGTACTTCCATCGCGACCTTATGACGGAAGAGCAAACTGTTTTTTACCGGATTTCTTCGAATATCTAGATAGCGGTATTTCATGCGAATGTCTTCGCCGCCGTCGGTATCGTCTTCTATTGTAAATGGTGGCGTGAGCGCCGCATTGAGAATAGTCATTTCGGTTACCAAAATCTCGATGTCGCCAGTTACCATGTTTTTATTTTTGGCTTCGCGCTCGATGACGGTGCCTTTGACTTGAATCACAAACTCGCGACCTAATGTTTTCGCCAATTCGAAAACTGATTTTTCCGTTCTGCTTTCGTCAAAAACCAATTGAGTAATTCCGTATCGATCTCTTAAATCGACCCAATTCATAAATCCTTTGTCTCGTGATTTTTGTACCCAACCAGCAAGCGTTACTTCGGTATTGATATGCGCGGCGGTTAGTTCACCGCAATTGTGACTTCTATACATTTTCAAAATTTTATGCGGCAAATTTAAGGATAATTGTTAATTATAAGAGTGGAATTTCAAATTATAAAATGCAGCGATTTTTGACCACAATTTTTGATTCTACGCGGGTGCGTTAGGGATAGAAGCGGCATCCTGCGCTGCTTTTAGCGCAGATAGAGCGGATAGCCCGACCCGCCTTTTCGGCGCGGTAACGCCCAAAAAATAAAAATCCCAATGTTAAGTTTTTATCCAATGTTACCAAATTGTTAAGCGAAAGTTTGTTTTGTGTAAATTAATTTATACATTTGTTTGGTAATTGTTAATTAATCTAAAACCTACACCTATGAAAAAGTATATGATAATCGGAGCAGTGTTGATTTCAAGCATGATTTTCGCACAAAAAGGAACCCCAAAATTGGAAGTGGTGGATAATATGGTAAAAGCTACCTATTACTATGATAATGGTAAAATTCAGCAAGAAGGGTTTTTTAAAGATGGTAAATTGGAAGGCCAATGGGTTGCGTATGATGCGCAAGGGAAAAAGCTTTCTGTTGGAGAATACAGCAACGGACAAAAAGTTGGAAAGTGGTTTTTTTATAACGACGCTAAATCAAGTCAAGTAGATTATTCTAATAATCAAGTGGCTTACGTTACGACTCACTAATAACTCTATTTCAATAAAAAAAACCCGTCTTAATTAGGACGGGTTTTTTTGTGACTATAAGTTAAGCATTGTTCAATTCGCTGCTTTTATTTCGGCGATCACGCAACCAGTATTTGGTTCGTTTCACGAGGAAGAACATTACTGGAACCATGACCAAAGTCAAAACTGTCGCATAGGTCAATCCGAAAATGATGGTCCATGCCAACGGCGACCAGAAAATGACATTGTCACCACCCATATATAGGTGTGGATTTAGATCAGTGATCAATCCGAAGAAGTCGAAGTTCAAACCAATCGCCAATGGAATTAATCCCAAAACCGCAGTAAGTGCTGTAAGCAATACTGGTCGCAAACGTGATTTTCCACTTTCGATAATCACTTCCTTTATTTCTAGTAAGTCGAGATCATCATGACTTTCGACTCCTTTATCGGCCACTTTCTTATCGAGAAGCAGAACAAAGAAATCCATCAATACGATTCCGTTTTTCACTACAATTCCAGCTAACGAAATGATTCCCATCATTGTCATTAGGATTACGAAATCCATGTTGGCAATGACATAGCCGTAGAATACACCACTGAAACTCAACAACACGGTGAATAGAATCACCAACGTTTTTGACACTGAATTAAATTGTAATACAATAATAATCGTAATACCAGCCATGGCTAGAAACAGCGCGTACATTAGGAAGCTTTGGTTTTTGCCTTGTTCTTCCTGCACGCCGGAAAACGAATACGTTACGCCTTTTGGCAAATCATAGCCTTTGAGTTCCGTTCCAATTTGTTTGGTAATTTCATCTCCGTTGTAACCCGTCAATACATTAGAATAAATCGTCATTATTCTCTTGTAGTTTTTACGTTTGATTTGGTTGTAAGTATTGGTCTTTTCCGTTGTTGAAACCGCAGAAATAGGCACTTGCATCATCTGACCATTGGTCTGATTTCGGAATGTCAAGGCTTGATTGAAAAGCACGTTTTCATTTTTGCGTTGATCCTCTTGCATTCGGACTACAATATTATAGTCGTCGTCACCTTCTTTGAAAGTAGATATTTCCTGTCCATATACTGAGCGACGCAAATTGAAACCTAACTGTCCTGTCGAAACGCCAAGACTTCCGGCATTTACTCTATCAACTTTTACTTCAAGTTCTGGACTTTGTTTGTTGACGTCGACGGTTAGCTTCTCGATGCCAGGAATTTTCTTAGCATCAATAAATGTGATCATTCTGTCTGCTTCTCGCAACATCTGATCATAATCGGAACCTGTTAACTGAATACTAATCGGATATCCAGCCGGCGGACCATTCGCATCCTTTTCTACGGTTACGGTTGCTCCGGCGATTCCTTTTACGCGATTTCGAATTTCATCCAAAACATCCTCAGTGTTGATGCCTCTTCTAAATTTGAATTCGGAGAAATTCACCGTCACTTTTCCTTTGAAAGGCGTTTCGTTGGCTGAACCTGCATCGACATTTGGATTTCCTGCGCCAACACCGACTTGAGAAACTATACTTTCTGCTAGGAAGTTTTTATCGGTTTTTGGATCGGTGTATTTTTTCATAATCTCGATCACTTGTTTCTCGACAAACAAAGTAGCTTTGTTGGTTTTCTCAATATCTGTTCCTTGCGGATATTCGATATACGTGATGATTTGTCTTGGAATATTCTCAGGGAAAAACAATATCTTTCTTGGGAATGCGCCTAGAAGAAATACCGACAAGAACAACATACCAATAATTCCACCTAAGGCAAACCACGAGTTTCTACCCGTTAATATTTTACGCAGGAAAAGTTTGTATTTTTCTTCCAAATTTGGAAAGAAACTATGTTGGAAATCTTGTGTCCATTGGTAGATTTTGATTCTATACAACCACATCAAAGTCAGTGCAATCAAAGCAAAATGCCCAATACCTCGAAGAAATTTAGAGTCGTTGACATTGCCTAACACAACGAACAAAACACCAATGACAACTAAAATCAAAGTGTATTTTTTAGCAGTTTTGATGGTGACGTTTTTGTCTTCAATATCCATCGAACCACCTGTCATCGCAGCATTTACAACCATCGCCACAAACAAAGATGCCGTCAGCGTAACAGTTAAGGTAATCGGAAAGTAAATCATAAATTTACCCATGGTTCCTGGCCAAAGTGCAAAAGGTAAGAACGCCATCAATGTTGTTGCCGTCGATGAAATTACCGGCCAAGCGATTTCTCCAATACCAATTTTAGAAGCTTGCACTCGTGGCATTCCTTTCTTCATATTGGCGAAAACATTATCCACCACCACGATTCCGTCATCTACCAATAATCCCAATCCCATTACCAATCCGAAAAGCACCATGGTGTTCAAAGTCAATCCAAAGGCGGAAAGTATCGTAAACGCAATCATCATCGAAAGCGGAATGGCAGCACCAACGAACAGCGAATTTCGCAATCCCATGGTAAACATCAGTACAATCATCACGAGCACAATTCCGAAAATAATGTGGTTAGACAATTCATCCACTTGATGCTCGACACGATCTGATTGATCGTTGGAAAGTTCAACTTGTAAATTCTTAGGCAAATAATTTTCGTGTGCCAAATGCAGTTTTTCTTTCACTTGTTCTATGGCGGATATCATGTTTTGACCCGAACGTTTTTTTACATTCAGCATCACGACTTCGGCTCCTTTTTCACGCGCATAGGTTGTTTTTTCCTTTTCTTTGAAGGAAACTTGTGCAATGTCTTTGAGGTAAACCGTTCCGCCGTTGTGTTTTACGACAATGTTTTCTAACTCTTTTGGATCTTTGATTTCACCGACAATTCGAATGTTATTTCTAGAACCTTGGGAGATTAAATTCCCGCCGGAGAGCGTCATGTTTTCGTATTTGACCGCATTTTGAATATCATCAAAAGAGACTTGAGCAGCGGTCATTTTATAGATATCAACCGCAATTTCAACTTCTTTATCATCCACGCCTAAGATGTCGACTTTCTTTACTTCGGGAATTTCTTCAATGTCATCTTGCAGTTTTTCTCCGTATTTCTTGAGTTGTTGCGTGGTGTAATTCCCTTTTAAATTGATATTCAAAATCGGCACTTCTTCCGAAATGTTGAGTTCAAAAACGTTCGGCTCCACTTTGCTGCCGTTATCTAAATTCGGCCAATCGGTATCTGCTTTGACGTTGTCGACTTTGTCTTTTATTTTCTGTTTAGCTGCTTCAATGCCGACTTTATCTGAGAATTCAGCGACAATCATTCCGTAATCTTGAAATGAACTTGCCGTTACTTTTTCAACGCCGCTGATGTTTTTAATTTCCTTTTCAAGCGGTTTGATGATTAGTTTCTCCACATCTTCGGCTGAATTTCCAGGAAACACAGACGAGATATAGACTTTGTTTTCAATAATTTCCGGAAAATCTTCACGCGGCATGGTGGTATAGGCGATCAATCCCGTGATCACGATCATCAAGGTGAAAATATATACGGTAACTCTATTATCGACAGCCCAACTTGAAATGCCGAATTCTTTACTTTGGTGACTCATATTTTGTAGTTATGAGTTGTGAGTTATGAGTTATGAGTTGTGATTCTTGTAAACCGACAACTGACAACCGACAACTAACAACGTATTAGAAATTAAGTTTCATTCCTTCCGAAATCGCATTTACGCCTTCCGTAACAATAACATCTTCCTCAGAAACGCCGCTTAAGATTTCAGTGACATTATCAGAGGATTGCCCAAGCGTAACGACCGTTTTCTTAGCGATACCGGTTTTTCCGTTACTATTGTCAACAGTGTACACGTAGCGATTGCCTTTTCCGTCTTCTTGAATGACATTGGTCGGAACTACTGTCGCGTCTTTTTTCACATAATCGATAATCTTAAGTTTCGCAACTTGATTTGGACGCAGTAAATTTTCAGGATTTGGAATGCTTACTTCAATGCCAAAACTTCTGTTGTTTGGATTGATGAAGTTACCCACTTGGCGTACTTTTCCTTTATATGTTTTACCTAATGAAGTCAAGAAAACGTCCACTTCGGTTCCGACTTTCAATTTGCCAATATAGCTTTCAGGAACAGAAGTCGAAACGAACATATTTCCAAGATTGACAATGCGCATTAATCCTTGTGGACCTGGAGCAACGACTTGACCTTTTTCTACAAAAACTTCGTCGATAGTACCGGTAAATGGAGCGCGAATCACCGTTTTGGCCAATTGTGCTTTCATTTGACCAATCGATTTTTGAAGGCTATTCATTTGAGTTTGTGCCTGCAAATACTGAATTTCAGAACCAATTTTTTGATCCCAAAGATTTTTTTGTCTTTCGTAGGTGGTTTTTGCCAATTCGAATTGCGTTTGCACCTGCGCCAATTGTTGACTCATTCCCGCGTCATCGATGCGGCCTAAAATTTGACCTTTGGCTACTTTTTGTCCCGCTTTAGCATTTAATGCAATCAATGTTCCGCTGAATTCTGGTTGAACAATGATATTCTCTTTGGTGTCTACGTTTCCTTGAATGTCTAAGTAGTGATTAAAAAGCGTGTCTTTCAAAGTCAAGACAGCGACCAAAGCTTCTTCTTTCTTGGTATCGAGCGTGGCTAACGCATCTTCAATTTTGGCGATTTCAGCTTGCAAAGCCGATTTTTTTTCGACCAATGCTTTGGCATTTTTGGATTCGATTAAAGCATCTATAGATTGGCTGTTTTCTTTGTTTCCACAGGAATAAATGGCTATGGATAAAACGGATACTAGGAAAATTTTTCTCATCTGTTGTGTTAGTTTTTG
>CANHEA010000103.1 GCA_947459635.1 Flavobacteriaceae bacterium
ATGAATCATGAACGGATTCATTTACGGCAACAAATAGAGTTATTGGTGTTGCCATTTTTTGTGATTTATGGATTGGATTACTTGGTGAAATTAATTCGTTACCGCGATAAAGATGTGGCGTATCGAAATGTTGTCTTTGAGCGAGAAGCGTATCAAAATGAAAAAGACCTTGAGTATTTGAAGTCAAGGTCGTTTTGGAATTTTTTAAAATTTCTTTAGTTTATTTTGCGGCAGTTGGTTTTCCAACATCAGCAGTGGCTGGTGCTTTGGTTTCTAGATCTTTAGGTGCTAACTCAAATCGCGTATCGGCATTTTTAGAAATTCTTCCGTTTGGAAGGACTTCATCTGCGCGATTGCCCACAATTCGGTATTGGAATTTGGCATTGCTTTGACCTGAGGCCAATTCGACAACATCGAAAGAACTTCCAGTTTTATTGGTGACAAAAACGCCATTACATTCATCTTCTAGTTGGATAAATACACGCAAAGGATGTTTTTCGTTTACGGTGATGTTTTTAGCGATGGTGGGATCGATGTTGATATGTACTCGGCCATTAATCAGTTGACCTTGTCCGTAATCTTCAAAATAGATTTCGGGAGCTTCGGTGCAATGAAGTACCACTCTTTCGCCATTAACATTTTCAGCAGTAGTTGAAACAGTTCCTGTTCCTAGAATTTTATATTGTGTGGTTCCACTCCAATAGTTGACTCTACAAATGGTACCGCCATTATCGGAATAAATAGCTTGAGAAACGCCTAAGGAGGTATTTCTTGCATGAACACCAGTAGTGACACCGTTAAAAGATCCTCCACTTCCAGCAACTAAATAAGTACCAGGCGCATTTTGACCTGCAGAATAAATGCCTGTGCCTGATGTGTTTATGTTGGACGCGTCGATGGCCATTCCTCCTGCTTGTGCGGTTTGTCCGTATATCCCGCTTCCCACTCCAGCGCCTGCGGTGGCAAAATTGATCCCAGAAATAGCATCTCCCGCTGCATTTAATTGTTCACCTCGAATGCCCACACTTCCGCTTTGGCTGGTTTGCCCTCCAATGCCATAGCCTCCTATTCCAGCACCTGCAGCGGAGATGTTAAACCCAAAAATAGCAGATTGAGTTCCTGCTGAGGTTGTAGCATTTATTGCTCTACCTGTTGAAGCAACGTCTAACGTAAATCCTGGAACGGTTATTCCAATTCCGACATTTCCAGTACTTCCAATCGTCATTCTTTGTGCTCCAGTAGTTGCAAAAGCTAAAAAATCACCTGCGGAACTAAACATTCCTGTGTTTGTGTCTGAACCAAATGAATAGAAAGGCAATGCTGCCGTTCCTAAACTCAATGCGTGTACTTGATTGGCGTTTGGAAATCTGAATCGAGCTACACCCGCGGTAGCAATATCAAGTGCATCTGCACCAGAACTAAATATGCCTGTATTTGTATCAGCATCAAATGAATAGAAAGGCAATGCTGCCGTTCCTAAACTTAAGGCATGTACTTGATTGGCGTTTGGAAATCGAAATCGACCTAAGCCACCCGTAGCAATATCAAGTGCATCTGCACCTGAGCTGTATAACCCTGTATTTTGATCCGTTTGAAAAGAATAAGATGGCGCTGCTGCAGTTCCTAAGGAATAAGATTGTAATTGTCCATTATTGGTATCAGAGATATTCCAGCGGTCTATAGCTCCAGTTTTGAAACGCAGATCTACTGGATCCGAGGTTCCGAGATAGTTGCTGCCAGCAGTTGTTCCTGCGTTGCCAAGCAAAGACCAATCTGTCGAAGCTGTTGCAACGGCTAATTGGGACCAAGACGTTCCGTTCCAATAGTAGTAGCCGTTCGGAGCAAAACCAGTATTGTAGACCAACAAAGAAGTTGCAGGTGAAGGAATGGTTACCGTATCAGTATTGTTTGATAAGCTAATTCGAGGAATTAGTATTCCTGAATTGGAGGAGTCGATATCAAGAACCGATGATAAGTCCGGAGACGCTGTTCCGATTCCGATTTGCGCTTGTACTATGTTGACCATCGTCAAGCAGACAATTGTAAAGACATTTAACGTAATTTTCTTCATAACTTATAGTTTTTTGGGACTCAAACTTAAAAATAAGTGTTTGATATTCAATATATGTAGGTGTCTTAATCGATTAATCACCTTTTTTCTCGACGAGCGTCCGATTTTGGTTTTTTTTTGAATCTAACTGATTGATTGTAAATATTTATTTTTACTTTTATA
Source organism: Flavobacteriaceae bacterium (assembly GCA_947459635.1). GTDB lineage: Bacteria > Bacteroidota > Bacteroidia > Flavobacteriales > Flavobacteriaceae > Flavobacterium. The sequence continues at coordinate 2,234 of CANHEA010000103.1, forward strand.
CCTCAATTTGAAGAAAATGACAAAGATATTTAGAGTAACGTTGTTGATAGCCGTCGGAATTTGTACTAAGAGTTTTGGACAGCTTTATGTAAGTAATAACTATGTTTATGTAGCAGATAAGTATTTGTATGTCAAGCAAGATGTAAATATTCAAAATTCTGGGAATCTCTATCTCAGAAATGAATCGCAATTGTTGCAAGCAAAAACTGGAAGTTCAGCCAATGCTGGTGCAGGGAAGTTGTCTGTTTTTCAAGAAGGAACTGTAAATAGCTTTGCCTATAATTATTGGTGTTCCCCAGTTGGCAATTCGCTAACAGCTTCTGGTAATGAGCCTTTTGGTATTACGATGTTGAATCAACCTACATCCGCAATTGCCAGTACACCTGCAGTTATGTTGCCGATGAGTACAAATGACGGCATAGCCAATCCGCTAAGTATTTCTCAAGGTTGGATTTTTAAGTATTTATCTTCATCGCTTTATTCTCAATGGTTTGGCGTGTATTCTGCCTCAACTTTAAATTCAGGTGAAGGTTTTACTATGAAAGGAACCGGAGGAACAGACGCATCATATACAGATGCTGGCGTCACAAATAACCCAGGAAGTAAACAAAGATACGATTTTAGAGGCCGCCCAAATGACGGAGATATTACGATCAGTTTAGCTACAGGAATGCGAACTCTAACTGGAAATCCTTATCCGTCTGCTATAGATTTGAGAGCTTTTTTACTGGGTGCGACCAATTCTACAGGAATCGCTTATTTTTGGGAACAAGATAAGACAGTGAATTCACATTTCATTGCAGCGTACAAGGGAGGATATGGGACTTATTCGACTGCGGGCCCCATGGGTACCTATGTTCCTGCAGTTTTTTACGCCTATGATGCTGCAGGAACGCAACTTGGATCAGTGGGAGTAGGATCTAATTATGAAAGACGATTTTGTCCAATTGGACAAGGTTTTATGTTAGAAGGCTCTTTGACAGGAACAGTAACCATGCAAAATAGTTATAGAGTTTATCAAAAGGAAGGCGCTGCTAATTTTTCACAGTTTGAGAAAACTACCAATGAAAATGGTACGATCAAAAACAGATTGTTAGAGGAAGGTAGTTTTTTGCCGGAAATCCCTTCTGTTTCAGGATTTGACTACACGACCGTAAGTACGCAACCGGCGCCACAAATTAGAATTAATACCTTGTTGAACAACGAAGCAGTTAGACAATCCGCGTTAGTGTTTCAAGGAGGTGCAACTGACGGAGTTGATTTTGCGTTAGATGCTAAATCACCTGATGTCGCAGACATGGATATGTATTTTGTAATTAACGATGCGGAATATATTATTGATGTTTTGGAGTTTGACATAAACAAGGGAATTCCAATTGGCTTTAAGAACCCAATTCCTGCCACTTTCAGATTGCGTGTTGGAGAAATACTAAATATGGACCTTGTTGATCACGTTTATCTTCATGACAAAATCTCCGAATCGTTCTACGATATTACGGATGAGGATTATGAAATTTCATTGCCAGCAGGTATCAATAATACCCAATACGAATTGACGTTTGTAAATTCACTTATGGGAGTTGAGGCCTTGACATCTGATAGTTTCCAAGTGTTGCAAAATAATACTTCAAAATCGTTTTCAGTGTTGAATCCAGCATCAAAATCTGTGAAGTCAATTCAGTTGTATGATATTGCAGGTAAATTGATTATGAATGCAGCGAATTTAGGTGCAACTGAGAAATATCAATATTCAACATTAAGCTATAGTGATGCTATATATATTGTCAAAATAACGACTTCTGACAATCAGGTTTATAATAAAAAAATTACAGTCTATAATGGACAGTAATTTGCAAAAACATCATGGAAAGCAGTCTTGTAGGGCTGCTTTTTTTGTGGCTTTTTTTCTAATATTTTTTGCACTTTGAAAACACGCAATCAGTCTGTAGCTATTTCTTTTTCTGGCATTTCATTAGAAATAAAGAGGGAAGACTTAATCCATCCTTTTGTTTCGGGAAATAAATTTAGAAAATTGAAATACAATTTACTGCAGGCGAAAAAAGAAAATAAAGATACTTTGCTAACCTTTGGAGGTGCGTTTTCCAATCATATTGCCGCAGTGGCAGCTGCTGGGAAAGAACACGGCTTTAAGACTATCGGAATTATCCGTGGTGAGGAATTGCGCAATGGATTTGGCGACAATCCTACTTTAAACTTCGCTTCTAACTGCGGAATGCAGTTCGATTTTATCTCACGAGACGAATATCGCAAGAAAACAGAACAAGATTTCCTAGCACAATTGAACGAAAAATGGGGCGATTTTTATATAATCCCAGAAGGAGGTACAAATAGCTTGGCAGTTCTCGGTTGTCAAGAAATATTGGAAGAAAGTGATGCCGATTTTGATTTTATTTGTTGCAGTGTAGGCACTGGCGGAACAATTTCGGGATTAATCAATAGTTCTAAATTGAATCAAAAAATTATTGGATTTCCAGCACTTAATGGCGATTTTTTAAAGGAAGAAATTCGTAAATTTGCCACGAATGAAAGATGGGAATTAATTGAAGATTATACTTTTGGGGGATATGCAAAAGTTAACGACGAGTTAATTGAATTTATGAACTCCTTTTATTCAGAAAATCATATTCCCTTAGAGCCAATTTATACTGGAAAAATGGTTTTTGGCGTTATAGATATGATTTATAAAGATTACTTTCCAAAAGATGCCAAAATATTGATGATCCATACAGGTGGACTTCAGGGAATTGATGGGATGAATATGAAATTGCAAAAACAAAGAATGCCTTTAATACTAAAAGATGTTTAAGAAAGTACTGTTTTTTCTATTTGTGATATTGCTTGTCGGATGTTCGACTTCTCAACCAATCGTCAGAACGTCAAAGCCGAGCTATAAAAAACCTTCTTCAAAAGTTGCTGTGATTCCGAGAAAGAAACCGGCGGCAAAACCCATTGTAGTTTCCTCCTCTAACAAGAAGTCTACTCAACCCCCAGTTGTTCCAGCTAAGAAAGTAATTGCTGCTGCCACCACTGAAGAAATAAAAGCAATTGAAGAAAACTACGAATCAGCAAAAGAGAAAGACAAATCAAACCGAAATCAAACCGTTTACTCCAAAACAGAAATTTTGGAAGCGACAACTCGTGTAAAAGTAACCACAGCAATGGTTCTCGATTATATTGCTACCTATAAGGAAGTCGCGAAAAGCAACATGCGACAATACGGAATACCTTCGAGTATTATTTTGGGACAGGGAATATTAGAGTCTGGAGCAGGCACTGGACCTTTAAGTATCTTAGCAAATAATCACTTTGGTATCAAATGCCACAAGGATTGGACTGGTCCAAGCATTAATTACGATGATGATGAAGAGCAGGAGTGTTTTAGAAAATATGATAAATCGATGGAGTCCTTTCAGGATCATGCCATTTTCTTACTCAATAGACCGTGGTATCGACCTTTATTCGATTTGGAAAAAGACGATTACAAACTTTGGGCAAAGGGTCTTAAGAATGCCGGTTATGCCACGGACCCAAAGTATCCTGACAAATTAATTGCGATCATTGAGAGATATCAATTGAATCAATATGATGCAGAAGTTTTAGGAAAAGATTTTGTAGCGCAAGTTGCTAATGAAAAACCAGTTTCGTTTAATGCAGATTTATATCAAGTAGTGCCTGGAGATACCCTATATTCGATTTCGAAGAAATTCAATATTTCCATCGACGACTTGAAAAGATACAATGATATCCAAGACAATTCTTTGTCGATTGGTCAAAACCTAAAAGTAAAATAATTCATGTTATACCAAAGAAGTAGTCAGCTTTTTGCTGAAGCTGAGAAAGTGATTCCAGGAGGTGTTAACTCGCCAGTGCGCGCGTTTAAATCAGTAGGAGGAACCCCGATTTTTGTCAAAAGCGCGAAAGGGGCTTATCTCTATGATGAGGATGGTAATCGACTAATTGATTATATCAATTCTTGGGGACCGATGATTCTCGGACATGCCTATGAGCCAGTAGTTTCAGCCGTCATAGAAAGAACTAAACTTGGCACTTCTTTCGGCATGCCAACTGCCTTAGAAACGGAGATTGCAACACTTGCGATTTCGATGGTGCCTAATATCGAAAAGATAAGATTTGTTAATTCGGGGACCGAAGCTTGTATGAGTGCCATTCGATTAGCAAGAGGATTTACAAAAAGAGATAAGATTATCAAATTTGCCGGTTGCTATCACGGACATTCTGATTCGTTTTTAATTCAGGCAGGAAGTGGTGCAAGTACGTTTGGAACGCCCAATAGTCCAGGTGTAACGGCTGGAACGGCAAAAGATACATTATTGGCACGTTACAATGATCTAGAAAATGTTAGTCAATTAATAGCTGCTAACCCAAATGAAATTGCTGCCATTATTGTAGAACCTGTTGCAGGGAATATGGGATGTATTCCTCCAAAAGAAGGCTTTTTAGAAGGTTTGCGACAGCTTTGCACATCAAATGACATCTTGTTGATTTTTGATGAAGTCATGACTGGATTTCGACTGGCAAAAGGCGGTGTGCAAGAATTATATGGTGTTGATGCCGATATTGTGACTTTTGGAAAGGTCATTGGCGGAGGTCTGCCGGTTGGCGCTTTTGCTGCCAGAGCTGAAATCATGGACTATTTAGCGCCAATAGGTCCAGTTTACCAAGCAGGTACACTATCTGGGAATCCACTAGCAATGGCTGCTGGATTGGCCATGTTGCAAGCAATCAATGAAGATGATCAATTATTTCAAAGACTTGATGCAAAAACGGCGTATTTAGAAGAAGGTATTCAAAATGCGTTTGCTGATACAAATCTCTTGTATACAATCAATAGAGTGGGTTCGATGATATCCGTACATTTTGATGCTTCACCTGTGGTTGATTTTCAAACTGCAGCTAATGGAGATAATCAAACTTTCAAGCAATTCTTTCATGGTTTGTTGCAAGAAGGAATCTATATTGCGCCATCAGCCTATGAAACTTGGTTTATCACAGATGCATTAACCTATGAAGATTTAGATTTTACGATAGAGGCAATTAGAAAAGTCGCGACAACTTTATAAAAAAAAAACTCAGGTACTAAACCATAAACTGTGTAAGTAGAAAAATAATGGGGTTTTAAAACCCCATTATTTTTTTGTTTAATTTTAAATTTTACACAGTCTTATGAAAAAAGAAGATTTATTATCAGATGATTTTTTG
>CANHEA010000104.1 GCA_947459635.1 Flavobacteriaceae bacterium
GCAGAAGCCATTCTGTCCATAAATCCGTGCTTATTTCTTCTTTTTCTTTTCGATGGTTGAAACGTTCTTTTGCTCATTGCTTAGTATTTTTAAAATCTTTATTTAAATGCTGATGGTTTATAGGTCTTCCAAAACCGAGTGCAAATATACAAAGTCTTTTTTTTCTGGCAAGTAGTTTTATAAAAATATTTTCAAATCCTTTTACTATCTTTGGGCACTTATAAAATTAGACATTATGTTTCACAGAATTATCAAATTAATAGTAGCCGGATTGATTATCATTACTGGGATTTGGCAGATGACGGAAGGTTATATCGGTAATGGAATTTTCTTAGTAATTCTATCAGCAATTCCGATTTTCTTATACTATAAGAATGAATTTATCTTATTGGCTTTTTTAAGATTGAGAAAACAAGATTTTCCTGGCGCGCAAAAATGGTTGGCGTATATCAAAAATCCGGAGACAGCTTTGGTAAGAAAGCAGCAAGGTTACTTTAATTATTTGCACGGCATTATGCTGTCTCAAACGAATTTGATTCAAGCGGAGAAATATTTCAAAAAAGCAATCGAATTGGGATTGAATATGGATATGGATCTAGCAGTTGCTAAACTAAACTTAGCGGGAGTAGCACTCACGAGAAGAAGAAAATTAGAAGCTACTAATTTGCTCAACGAAGCTAAAAAGCTAGACAAACAAAATATGTTGAAAGAACAAATAACCATGATGAAAGAACAGATGAAGAAGATGTAATCGACCTCAATTTTGAAATATTTGGCCATATGACCACATAAAAAAAGCGCTTTATCAGCGCTTTTCTTTTTTAATATCCAGACAATGGAATTTGTATTTCGTATCGTTTCTTTCCTTGGTTAATCAACTTTTTATCGCGCAACCATGGATTGTGTATTTTCAAAATTTTGTAATTGATGCCTTGCGATTTAGCAAACGCAGCCAAGTTTGTAATGGAACTGTCAACTGTAATTACTTTCGACGGCAGGTTTACATACATTTCGTTAGCATCAACATTGAAACCAAATTTCTCTGGACTTTTCATGATTTCTTTTAAGGCCAATATTCTAAATACATAACGTGATGTTTCATCATTGAGCAACAAATCATAGTAGCTTTCCACTTGTTGCATCTCAATTTGTTTGGTTACTCCAGTCATTCCGCCATTGTAAGACGCTGCTGCTAAGGTCCAATTTCCAAATTTTGCTTTGGCTTCAAGAAGATACTTGCACGCCGCTTCCGTCGATTTTTCAAGGTGATATCTTTCGTCTACCATGTCATTCACTTCCATTCCTTTTTCTTTCGCTGTTGTTGGCATAAACTGCCAAACGCCGCGCGCACCAGCAGGAGAGACCGCATTAACCAATCCGCTTTCTATTACTGCCAAATATTTAAAATCATCTGGCACACCATATTTAGCTAAAATGGGCTCGATAATAGGAAAAACCCGATTGGCTCTTTTAATAATCAATAAAGTCGTAGCATCTAAATTCGCATTGATCAATAACTCACGATCCAATCGTTCCCGAACATCTGCAATCTGAAGTGGAGTCACTTCGCCTGCAAAATCAATGCTAATAGGGAAAAACTGAGACGTTCCTTCTTTAGTAACCTTATTTTTTCCCTCTGTCGAAATCCCGTAAACGAAAGCGCCACTGATAAAAATCACAGCAGCCAATATTCCAATTCTCTTAGTCCAGTTCATGATATTTCTTTTTTGGTATGGTAAACTTACAAAACTTATGAGGTTCGTGGTTATTCGTTAAGAATAATTTTGGGTAAATTATCGTTCATCCATCTGTACTTGCTCAAAATCATAATGTGCGTCCCTCCTTTTACTACAATACAATCCTTAATATTCTTGATGGGAAAAACTTCATCTGCATCGCCGTGGATATGAATAACCGTTTTGTCTGGCTTCGTTCTGGGCCACAATAGCATTTGCTCGATGGCCCATTCCAAATAGTTCTTGTTCCGAACAGACAAGTATTTCTCATATAATTTGAGTCGATGTTGAATCGCCGAACCAAAAGAAAAGTTGTTCAAGATTTCAATATTTTGCAATAAAGTCGTGGGAACCAACTTATAGGCTTTGGTTGATTTAATAATCTTCATGCGCAATGGCACTTCTAGATTGGTCTTTACACTAGAAATAATAATCAATTTTCTAACTTTTAGAAAAGCTGCCATTTCTTGGACCAATACGCCGCCAAAGGAAACGCCGATTAACACCACATTTTCTTTATCAATTTTGCTCGCCATTCGTTTGGCGTAGGAATGCAAAGTCTCCCGTTGGCGCGGAATCTCCCATTCAAGCAAGTGTATTTCAAAAACAGCTTCATCCAATTGAATGCGCTCAAATATGGCAGAACTTGCCGCCAGGCCAGGCATAAAATATATTGGGATCTTAGTCATGATAGCGTAACGTGTTTTTGTGGAAACAATTATATGGAGTTGTAATCATTTTGAATAAAAATCATTTCAAAATAACTTAGATGCAAAAGAAAAATAAAGCCGATGCACTAAGTTAGTTAAATTCTTCCCATATAGCATATTGAATCGTATTATTCTATTCGAATGCGAGAATTTCTCATTTAATTTACCTAAATTTGTGGTCTCATTCTTCAAAAGATTTACTTCCCAAATCGAAATCTCATCGAATTAATGACAACAAGCAATAGTTACTTTAAACTTTGCTTAAAGAAGCAATATTGGCACAAGAATTTAATTATTATTTATACTACAATTTGATTATGGAAGCAGCAATCACAATAGAAATCAAAGACAATACCTTCGCAAGACAATTTGAAACTGTCGTAACAGAAGGTTTGATTTCTGTAGAGTATTCTTTTCAAGAGAAAAAAATCTTCTTGACAAAAATAAATACTCCAGACGGATTTACTGATGAAGATTTTATTACGGAACTATTAAGAAACATCATGAATATTGCCTACGAAAGAAAACTTAAAGTGGTTCCTATTCTTCCTAAAATCGCCTTGTTTTTTAGAAAAAATACAATTTACAGAGACTTATTGCCACCGGGAATTAAGATTTAATTCGATGACTGTCATGATAAAAAAAAACTTCCTTCTTTTTTTTATTTTCATTACTCATTTTCTTTCAGCACAGGGCGGTCCACCGCCGCCAGGATGTCTCGTATATACGGTATTTGATGACAACAATGATGGCTTTGCACAGTTTGATCTAGATACTTATTTTGCTCAATTCAGAAACAGCGCATTAACCACAGGAACAGGTTACGATTTGTCAGGTTACCAAATTGAGTTCTATCCTTCAGCTACAGATTATAGTCAAGGAACTAACCAGATAACAAGTTCTCCTTACACCAATATTGTGAGTTTTGAGCAATTTTGCTTTATGAAATTCATTTATTCCGGAATAGGGCCATTTTACGACGAGGCGGAACTTAGTTTAGCTTATGCCTGCCATAAATTAAAAACCACGAATGCGTTAACGACCATTTCGCAAATAAAGGATTTAATACAGCTGTATCCGAATCCTGTTTCAAGTAATTTGAACATAAAATATAAAAAGGAAACTACAGTATCAACATCGATTTACGATCTCAACGGCAGGCTCTTAATTGCAGGTAACGCCGCTGCTTCGATAGATGTTTCTGAACTTCAAGACGGAATATATCTTGTAAGAATAGTTGCTGAAGGAAAAGAATTTACCAGAAAAATAACTGTCGCCCATTAAATTTTAAGTGCAATGACATAAAAAAAAGCCGCTACAGATGTAACGGCTTTTTTTGTTTGACAAGATTTAACCATTTAAATCTAAACAATTTATATTTTAACTAAAATATTTAAACTACGCCTACAAGAGGTTTTAACGGGGCAAAATCCATTCGAACACTGCCATCGTCATCAATTCGCGTCAAATTGATTTCGTGCAAAGTGTTGACCAATTCCGGATTCCACGGCGTTTTTACTTTGACGTAGTTTTCAGTAAATCCGTGAATGTAACCTTCTTTATTTTCGCTTTCAAACAAAACCGTTCGGTTCGTTCCCAATTGACTTTCATAAAAAGCCCGTCTTTTCTTTACAGACAAACCTCTTAACATCTTACTTCTTTTCGCGCGAACATTTGCAGGAACTACACCAGACATCAACGCCGCTTCGGTATTATCTCGCTCCGAATACGTAAACACATGCAAATACGAAATATCCAAATCATTCAAAAAATGATAGGTTTCTAAAAAATGTTCATCGGTTTCACCTGGAAATCCAACGATAACGTCAACACCAATACAAGCATGCGGCATGACTTCGCGGATTTTGCTCACGCGTTCCGTATAGACTTCTCGCATATACCGACGCTTCATCAATTTCAAAATGTCGTTGCTGCCCGACTGCAGCGGAATGTGAAAATGCGGCACAAAAGTGCTGCTTTTTGATACGAATTCGATGGTTTCATTCTTCAACAAATTCGGCTCAATCGAAGAAATGCGCAAGCGCTCAATGCCTTCGACTTTGTCTAGCGCCTGAACCAATTCTAAAAAGGTATGTTCGTGCTTTTTGTTACCGAATTCCCCTTTGCCATAATCGCCAATATTCACTCCAGTCAGCACGATTTCTTTGATGTTCTGCTGTGAAATTTCATACGCATTTTTCAACACGTTTTCTAAAGCATCACTCCGAGAAATCCCACGCGCCAAAGGAATCGTGCAATACGTACATTTATAATCGCAACCATCTTGCACTTTCAAGAACGCTCGGGTTCGGTCGCCGATGGAGTAACTGCCTACATAAAAATCGGCTTCCGCAATCTCACACGAATGCACTTCGCCAAAATCATTTTTAGACAAGTCGTTAATATAATCGGTAATTTTAAATTTCTCTGTCGCGCCCAACACCAAATCGACGCCATCTACAGCAGCCAATTCTTCCGGTTTCAACTGCGCATAACAACCCACCGCCGCCACAAAAGCTTTGTCATTGAGCTTCATGGCTTTCTTCACTACTTGCTTGAACTGCTTGTCGGCATTGTCGGTCACCGAGCAAGTGTTGATGACATAAATATCCGCCACTTCCTCAAAATCGACGCGATCAAAACCTTCGTCTTGAAAATTTCTAGCAATAGTAGACGTTTCCGAAAAATTCAGTTTGCAACCGAGCGTATAAAAAGCGACTTTCTTTTTGGTAATCATATTTTGATTTTTTGGGCGATCCCCGTCGAAAAAGACGGGTCGGGCTATACGTTTCAATTTTTTTTGTTTTGTCACCATAAGCGCGAAGCTTGTCACACCGAGCGCAGTCGAGGTGCGAAGGGCTTTTCTTCAAACAAAAAAAGATTTCCACTGCTATCCCTATCGCGAACTCCCGCATAAGAAAGACAAGTCATCCTCCAAAACGGACTGCAAAAGTACACACAAAAATCGATTAGAAAAAACAGCCTTCTTGTTTTTTAGGAACTCGCTGTCAATAGATTATAATTTCATGACGCATCAACTGCCCTAGCCCTGATGGCAGCGGCATCTTTTGTTCGCGGCGTTCGCGGACAAAAATATAGCGAACAGCAGGATTAGCTTCTAATAAAAAACCACAACTGCAGTACAATTGTGGCCATTTTCAAATTTTCAAATTTTCACCCGAGGACTTAGTCCGAACTGAGCGAAGCTAAATTATTCTTTTCTGTATTTTTTCGTCAGTTCAAAAACGTGCTCTAAAATGCGCGCTTCTTTCTCATCAAACTCAACGTGACGGCGTGACATAACAATTCGCGCGGTTTCAAAAGCTTTTTTAGTAATGTAAGTCGAAAATCCTGCCGCACCGCCCCAAGAGAAACTCGGAACAAAATTGCGAGGAAATCCAGCGCCAAAAATATTGGTACTCACGCCCACGACCGTTCCGGTATTAAACATGGTGTTGATGCCACATTTGCTGTGATCGCCCATCATCAAACCGCAAAACTGCAATCCGGTTTTGGAAAAACTCTCAGTTTCGTAGCTCCACAATTTGACTTCTTCGTAGTTGTTTTTGAGATTCGAGTTATTGCTGTCTGCACCAATGTTGCACCATTCGCCTAAGACGGAGTTGCCTAAAAAACCATCGTGCCCTTTGTTGGAATAGCCGAACAATACGGAGTTACTAACTTCACCGCCAATACGGCAATGCGGACCAACCGTAGTGGCGCCATAAACTTTAGTTGCCAATTTGACTTGCGCTTCTTCGCACAGTGCAAAAGGCCCACGGATGACAGAACCTTCCATGATCTCGGAATTCTTTCCTATATATATTGGACCGGACGAAGCATTTAAAGTCACAAATTCTAACTTTGCACCTTCTTCGATGAAAATATTTTCCGGCGAAATAACATTGACACTTTTCGGAATCGGTTGCGACTTGCGATCTTCGGTTAGCAATTCAAAATCTTCTCGCAGCGCCGCATCATTCTTGGAGAAAATATCCCATGGATGCGCTACAAATAGACAGTCATTTTGATATTCAACAATCTCATAGTTGTCGAAATCAACTTCCTCTTGTGTGTCTTGAGTATAAAAAGCAATGACTTCTTCACCTTTGAAAATCGCTTGATTGGGCTCGAGGTTTTTGACCATCTCCGATAAAATATCATTGGGTAAGAAAGAGGCGTTGATCATCACATTTTCCTCCATTTCCACCATAGGATATTTTTCCGAAAGGTATTCTTCTGTAAGTGTCGTCGTGGTGGTTCCTAAATGTTTTTCCCATTTTTCTCGAATGGTCAAAATTCCGATTCGGATATCAGCCACTGGACGCGTGAAAGTAAAAGGAAGTAAAGCATTGCGGACGGTTCCGTCAAATAATATGTAGTTCATGGTATTGATTCGGTTATTTGTTTAATCGTGCAATCGAAAAATAAAAATCTGATTCAAAGTTTGTGAAAAAAATCCGTTCAGCAAAGCCTCGGCACAAAGTTTTAAAAAATATGTTTTATAAAAACGACGTGCAACAAACAAATTAACCGCAAGGTTCGCAAAGGTTTACGTAAGGTTCGCTATACTAAAAAAAATAAACACTCCCTATTCCATTGCGTTCTTAGCGCAAAACGTAGCGCACTTTGCGGTAAAAAATCATATAAAAAGTAAAAAGCCTCTCCAAATGGAAAGGCTTTCTTGTATTTTGAACACTGTATTTCTTATTTACCGTGTTTAGCGTATTTAGTTTTAAATTTATCGATACGTCCTGCAGTATCAATAAGTTTAGATTTACCAGTATAAAAAGGGTGAGAAGTTCTTGAAATCTCCATTTTCACTACAGGATATTCAACGCCTTCGTGTGTGATTGTTTCTCTAGTATCAGCAGTAGATTTAGTGATAAAAACTTCTTCATTAGACATGTCTTTAAAAGCA
>CANHEA010000105.1 GCA_947459635.1 Flavobacteriaceae bacterium
CTTTGGTCGTATTTGTTTGCTTCCATCGGAGATTTTTCTAGTGGATTTATTTCACATCGATTGGCTTCCAGAAGAAAGACCATGTTTTTGATGATGGGATTTACACTAGTTGGGGTGATGTTGTTGCTGTTTAGTGGACCCAAATCTGAAAATATGTATTATTTCTATTGCGCTTGGATTGGACTAGGAACCGGATTTTGGGCGATGTATGTTACGGTTGCCGCCGAACAATTCGGAACCAACATTAGAAGTACTGCCGCCACCACGATTCCAAATATGGTGCGTGGGATGTTGCCTGTGATGTTGCTGGGATTTGACTTTTTGAAGAAAACCAATACAGTCATTTTTTCTGCTGCCGTAGTTGGTTTTGTTGTTTTCGCTATTGGATTTTATGCTATTTATACCATCAAGGAAACCCATAATAGTGATATGAATTTTGTGGAATAACAGCAACACTTAAAAGAAAATACAACATGATTTTCAAAGCTTCTTTAGATAAGTTAACGCTTTCTTTAACTGTTGGAATTACGATTCTATTCCTTGCCATTGGCATCGGATCTATATATTTAGAGCAAAACGAAAAAAGCGATGTCCCAATTTATGTGGATGTTTTTTTATTCTTAATCTACGTGTTATGCTATGGCCTTAGTCCAAAGTCATATGAAATCAACGAAAAAAGTCTCATCATCAAAAGACCATTTAAAGATGTCATCATTGATCGAAGTCAAATAGCCAGCGCAACCGCAGTAGAAAGTAGTGCATTGAGATGGTCAGTCCGAACATTTGGTGTCGGCGGATTATTTGGTTACTTTGGAAAGTTTTGGAACAAAGAATTTGGGGATATGACTTGGTACGCCTCGCAACGAAGTCATATGGTTTTGATTATTACCAACGATCAGCAAAAAATCATACTTACTCCAGATGAAGAAGTTGACTTCATCAAGGAAGTAATGAATCTGAACAAATAACTTTACGAAATCTGTTTGTCTTGCTGTATCTACTGCCCTAGCCCTGATGGCCGCGGCATCCTTTTTTGTTTTTTTAAGAAAGCCCTTCGACTGCGCTCAGGGTGACAAAAAACAAAAAAGATATAGCGAACAGCAGGAAAAAGCTCCTAAAAAACACCACTTCAAAAATCGAAAATCCTAATTCCTATTTCCTATCTTTGTGCTTCAAAAAATGTGGCTATGGAAAGTGTATTAGATAATAATTTACCGACAGGCAAGCCGAAATGGCTGAAAGTAAAATTGCCTATTGGCGAAAAATATACAGAACTTCGAGGCTTGGTGGATAAGTATCAATTGAATACAATCTGCACTTCCGGAAGTTGCCCGAATATGGGTGAATGTTGGGGTGAAGGAACCGCAACGTTTATGATTTTGGGCAATATTTGTACGCGTTCTTGTGGATTTTGTGGCGTAAAAACTGGTCGGCCAGAAACGGTAGATTGGGATGAACCGGAAAAAGTGGCGCGTTCGATAAAGATTATGAATATCAAACATGCCGTGATTACTAGCGTTGATCGCGATGATTTGAAAGATGGCGGTTCGATTATATGGATTGAGACCGTGAAAGCCATTCGACGCATGAATCCAGAAACTACTTTAGAAACTTTGATTCCTGATTTTCAAGGCAACGAAAGACATTTGGATAGAATCGTCGAAGCGAATCCAGAAGTGGTTTCTCACAATGTAGAAACCGTGCGACGTTTGACGCGTGAAGTGCGCATTCAGGCGAAATACGACCGCAGTTTAGAAGTGTTGCGTTATTTGAAAGAAAAAGGAATCAACAGAACCAAATCGGGCATCATGCTTGGTTTAGGAGAAACAGAAGAAGAAGTCATTCAAACCATGCGAGATCTTCGCAACGCCAATGTGGATGTGGTTACCATTGGGCAATACTTGCAACCGAGTAAAAAACACCTTCCCGTAAAAGAATTTATTCGTCCAGAGCAATTTGAAAAGTACCAAAAAATCGGCCTAGAAATGGGCTTCCGTCATGTTGAAAGTGGCGCGTTAGTGCGCTCTTCTTATAAAGCGGCAAAACATATTTTGTAAATGGATTGTTAGATTGTTAGACTTTTAGACCGTAAGCTTTTAACTCAGTAACTCAGCCACTCAGCTGCTCAGAAACTCAAATGAAAACAAGAATCGCCATTAACGGATTTGGAAGAATCGGCAGAAGTTTGTTTCGATTGCTGCTCAATCACCCGTTGATTGAAGTAGTTGCGATTAATGATATTGCCGATAACAAAACCATGTCGCATTTGATTAAATACGACAGCATTCACGGCGTTTTACCTTATGAATGTTCGTTTGATGAAAAGTCAATTCTAGTTGATGGGAAACCTTATTTGTTTTTTCATGAGAAACAGATCTCGGATATAGATTGGCGAATATTAGACATCGATTTTGTAATTGAATCTACCGGGAAATACAAAACTTTTGACGACATCAATGCGCATATTATTGCCGGTGCCAAAAAGGTGATCTTATCTGCACCTTCTGAGGTTGACAGCATCAAAACTGTTGTACTAGGGGTTAACGAATCTATTCTCGATGGCAGCGAGAAAATAATATCCAACGCAAGTTGCACTACGAACAATGCGGCACCAATGATTAAAATTATCAGCGAATTGTGCGGAATCGAGCAAGCTTACATCACGACAGTTCACTCCTACACGACCGATCAGAGTTTGCACGACCAACCGCATAAAGATTTGCGTCGGGCTCGAGGTGCTAGCCAATCTATTGTTCCCACGACAACTGGAGCCGCCAAAGCATTAACTAAGATTTTTCCTCAATTTGAAGGCAAAATTGGAGGAAGCGGTATTCGCGTTCCTGTTCCGGATGGCTCGTTGACGGATATTACTTGCTACGTAAAAAGACAAGTTAGCATTGAGGAAATTAACGAAGCTTTTAAGAAAGCAGCAGAAAACGAATTAAAAGGAATTTTGGCTTATACCGAAGATCCAATTGTTTCCGTTGATATTATAGGCAACCAAAATTCCTGTCTATTTGATGCACAATTGACATCCGTAATTGACAAAATGGTCAAAGTAGTTGGCTGGTATGACAATGAAATCGGCTACTCTTCACGAATAATCGACTTGATACTTTATGTATCTGCCAAATAATTTACTACATTTAGGCCCTTGAAAAACAATTCATAAACATCTATGAAGCATTTTTTACTATTCTTATTTTTTCTGAGTTCATTATCATTTGCGCAGAAAAAAGAAAAAAAGTCGACGAAAGTGGACAGCGTTGCCTATTATATTGAGTTATCCAACTTTAATATAAAAACCAACAATTATAAATTCTCTCTAAATTTTGCGCAAAAAGCCATCGACTACGCACATGAAGCAAAGAATATCAAATCGGAAGCTTATGCCAATTCACTCATTGGTGGAATTTACTACGAATTGAAGAAATACGATGATGCGATCGAATCGTATTACAAGAGCGTCTCTTTATACAATACCTTAAAACCATCGAGCCAGCAAGCCTATTGTTACTATCAACTAGGACTTTGCTTTATGGAAAAAGAAAGTTACTTGGTGGCGGAGAATAATTTTGAAAAAGCCAAGACTATTTTTCAAACCATCAAAATTCCCGACGCTATTGAGTTATTAAACCTACAAAAAGGAATTGTATATCGTGCTAAAGGTCAGAATCAGCTGGCTGTTCCAATTTTTAGTCAAATAATTGCCAAAGCAGATGCTGCCGATTTGTCTAAAACCAAAGCCGAAGCTTTATATCAAATTGGGACGATTGAACTCGAAAACGACCGAATCAATTTGGCTTTAAATTACCTATCGCGCGCCTTGATTTTGAATGCAAAAGACAAGAATGTTGAACAAAAATCTGATATTTTTCTAGCGTTGAGCAAAACCTACGAAAAGCTGCTGAATATCAATAAAGCGCACCAATATTTAAAAGGTTACTTGGAGTTAAAAGACAGCATTGCGATACTTAATTCAAAAAAATTAGACACGCAAGACTACGCCGAATTTAAAGATAGCGAACGATTAAAAACCATCGAGCAACTCGACAAAGAAAACAAAGAGCAACAAAAAGCCAACAAAGTCGCTAAGTTGATTAGTATTTTAGCGATTGCGTTGATTACGATTCTGTCGCTATTGAGTTTATCGCTGTATAAAAACAATATTATCCGAAACCAATCGAATATGTTGTTGAAAGAAAAAAACAACGAACTGCAAATTGCGAAAGAAAAAGCAGAAAAAGCTTCCAAAGCGAGAGCCGAGTTCTTATCGACCGTGAGTCATGAATTGCGGACGCCACTCAACGCCATCAACGGAATTACCCATTTATTGATAGAAGAAAACCCCAAACCCAGTCAGATGAATTACCTGACTTCACTGAAGTTTTCTGGGAATTACCTGCTCACTTTTATTAATGAAATTCTCGAAATTAATCGAATTGAATCGAATGCTATTGAAACTGAAAACCTCAATTTCAATTTGAAATTACTGTTGTCGAATATTCAAAATTCGCTGAAGGAATTGGCGTCTATCAATAACAATACATTTACGATTGAAATCGATCCGACAATTCCCGATTTCTTGATTGGCGATCCGACGAAATTATCTCAAATTTTCCTCAATTTGATCAACAATGCCTTGAAGTTTACTAAAAATGGTGAAGTAAAAGTCGTTCTTGATGTCAACGAAATCAACGAAGAATTTACTTCTATTCATTTCAAAATTGTAGACACAGGTATCGGAATTCCAGAGGAAAAAATTGAATCTGTTTTTGAGAGTTTTTCTCAAGGCTCGATTGAAATCAATAGAAAATACGGTGGCACTGGACTTGGTTTAACCATTGTCAAAAAGCTGGTTGACATTCTTGGAGGGAAAATAAAACTAGAAAGTGAAGTCGGAAAAGGATCGTCCTTTAGGTTCGATTTGAGTTTTAAGATTGGCGCAAATGAACACGTGATAGAAGAAAAAATCAGTGTCCAAAATGACGCCATTTTAGAAGGTAAAAAAGTCCTTTTGATTGAAGACAACAAAATCAATCAAATGATTACCAAACGAATGGTGGAAAATAAAGGAATGATTTGCACCGATGTCATTGATAACGGGGAAGATGCGATTGAAGCAGTCAAAAACAACCATTACGACCTAGTTTTGATGGACGTGCATTTGCCTGGTATCAACGGAACCATCGCTACACAAACGATTCGTACTTTTGATAAGAAAATCAAAATCATTGCGCTTACTGCCATTTCTTTAAATGAAAATCGCGAAATGTTGTTGTCCTACGGTATGAACGACGTGATTACGAAACCATTCGATCCTAATGATTTCTATCGAATCATCGCCAACAACTTATCCGAAAACGCCTAGTACGTTTGAATTAATTCCTTAATTAAAGTTCTGACGTGCGGTTCCGCTTTTCGCGCCGCCTCCAGCACCTCATCGTGGCTTACGGTTTCGATATTGTCCTCATTACCCATGTCCGTAATTACAGAAATTCCGAACGTTTCCATATCCATGTGACGCGCAACGATGACTTCAGGTACAGTTGACATGCCCACCATATCAGCACCTAGAATTTTGACCATTCGATATTCGGAAATGGTTTCAAATGTAGGACCTTGTAATCCTAGATAAACGCCGTCATGCACTTCAATGCCTAAGGTTTGAGCCAGTGCTTTGGCTTTGATAATCATCGCGCGACTATAGGGTTCGCTCATATTCAAGAATCGAGGACCAAATCTAGATTCATTCTTCCCGTGCAATGGATGTTCCGGCATCATATTGATATGATCCTTAATCAAAACAATAGAGCCCACTTTATAAGCGTCATTAACGCCACCAGACGCATTCGAAACAATTAGTTTTTGAACTCCAAGATATTTCATGACACGAACGGGGAACGTTACTTCTTTCATCGAATAGCCTTCATAAAAATGAAAACGTCCTTGCATGGCAACCACTTTCTTTGAACCTATCGTTCCAAAAACCAAAGCGCCTTTATGACCTTCAACGGTTGAAACGGGGAAATTCGGAATAGACGTGTAGGGCAGTGTAAATTCAACTTGAATATCATCCGTGAAACTACCCAAACCCGAACCTAAAATAACACCATATTCAGGCGTAAACTGAGTTGCCGATTGAATATAACTACCGGTTTCTTGTACTTTTTCCCACATAATTTAAAATAATTTGGTCCAATTGATCGCCATCAGCAATCAGTGTGGTTTTGATTGGTAAATAAAATAATGGACTAGAAAGCTGGTGTTCGCGTAAACGAACAAAGTCCTTTTCGGTAGTGATTATAGGATTATTTCCCGCACTTTTTACCATCGAAGCAACATCGCTTTCGGTAAATTGATGATGATCTGGAAACACCATGATTTCGTCGCTATCGTTTTGCAAATATGCAAAAAATGGTTTGGGTTTTGCGATTCCGGCTACTAGTAATTTCGACATCGACCGCAATTCGTCGACTTTCAAAGACGATGCTAAAGAATAAACTGAATCATCATAGGAAACGGTGCTAAAAAATAGCGGTGCATTCGTCTTGAGTTTGTCTTTTACTTTTTTCCTGTCCGCTTCCGAAATGGTTGCTGGACATTTTGTTACAATGATGATATCAGCACGACGAGCGCCAGAACTGCTTTCCCGCAAATTCCCTGTTGGCAACATATAGTCATCAACATATAATTCATCAAAAGTGGTGAGCAAAATATAGAAGCCCGCGCGCACTCTTCGGTGTTGGAAGGCATCATCCAAGACAATAATTTGAGGTTTAATTTTCTGAGTCAACAATTGTTCGATACCGTTTTTCCGGTCTGCATCGACTGCAACTTGAACATCAGGAAACTTAAGATGCATTTGATACGGTTCGTCTCCAAGTGAAGCTGCTGATGAAAGTTCATTGGCTAATAAAAAACCTTTTGATTCTCTTTTGTACCCTCGGCTAAGTGTCGCAACGCTATTTTCTTTAGAAAGCAATCTAATCAGATATTCTATTTGTGGGGTTTTTCCTGTCCCGCCGACGCTCAAATTACCAACTGCAATCACCGGAATGTCGAACGCAAACGATTTTAGTATTCCTTTGTCGTACAGGAAATTACGTAACTGCGTAATCCAACCGTATAAAATGGCTAATGGGAAAAGTATTTTTCTCAAAAAAATCATAGTACGAAAGTAGCGTTTTTTTATCTTTGAAAGAAAATAATTATCAAAAGCATCCGGCTATGACTCTTAGTTTTAAGAAATCCC
>CANHEA010000106.1 GCA_947459635.1 Flavobacteriaceae bacterium
AACGTGGATTTTTGAAATTCACATCGTCAAACACGTCGGTAAACCAAGCTGAACTAATAAATTATCGATTAAACATTAACATCACTTGATTTTACTGAAATTATAAATTAAAGGATTTCAAAACCACTCCCATATCAGATGCTTATTTGGCAAGTATGCAAAGTGACTTTGATAAATTACGAAATGCAGGACTAAAATGTATTTTAAGATTTACGTATTCAAGTGATACTAGTGATTCTCCACGAGACGCAACGAAAGCAATGATTTTGTCCCATATATCACAATTGCGTCCCTATTTCATATTAAACTCAGATGTCATCGCTGCAGTACAAGCTGGGTTTATTGGAACATGGGGAGAATGGTACTCGACAAGTCAAGCAGAATTTGGCGGATGGGGTTATGATCAAACTAATTTGACAACAACAAACCTAAATAACAGAAAAGAAGTTGTCAATGCGCTATTAAATGCACTTCCTGCTAATAGAAGTGTACAACTTAGAAAACCTGCGTTTAAACAGGATCTTTTTTCTCCGAATGCCTTACAAAATTACCAAGCTTTTACTCAATCTAGTTTGGCAAGACTCGGACACCATAACGATTGCTTTTTAGCTAGTGCAGATGATAACGGAACCTATGATGATGTAGCTGCAGAGTATCCTTATCTAGAACAAGAAACAAAATTTGTTCCTATGGGAGGCGAAACTTGCAGTTTGAATTCTCCTAGAACAGACTGTGCTACTGCATTATTTGAAATGAAGAAGTTTCATTGGTCTTATATGAATCTTGATTATTATCCAGATGTTATTGACAATTTTACAACAGGTAGCTGTTTCGCAGAAATTCAGAATAATTTGGGATACCGTTTCGAATTGAAAACCGCTGAATTCCCTGCTAGTGTAACTGTTGGAAGAACTTTGCCAATAGTTATTAAAATGAAAAATCTAGGATATGCAGCTCCATTTAATGAACGAAAAGCCTACATTGTCTTAAAAAACCTTACAACCAACCAAACCTATTCAATCTTAATGAATAGTGACCCTAGGCTTTGGATGGGCCCAAATGAAATTACTATTTCTGAGAATTTGACTTTACCAAGTAACTTAATTACGGGAAATTATAAAATGTATCTTTATTTACCAGATAGTTCACCAACATTGGCTTCTAGAACTGAATATGCAATTCGTTTCGCAAATGAAAACACCTGGGAAAGCACTACTGGATATAATAATTTGAACCATACCTTGAATGTATCGGACTTGACTTTAGGATATCAAAATAATGTAAAATTGAATATGTCGCTGTATCCTGTTCCTGCTCAAAATGAGTTGACAGTCGAACTAGAAGATTTAAATGACTATCAGATTTCGCTTTACAACTCACTTGGGCAAGTAATTGAAATACCAACCTCAGTACTTACGGCAAACAAAGTACTTCTTAACACTAGTAACCTTGTAGATGGCTTATATTTTGTAGACCTAAGCAAAGGAGCAATAAAAGACACTAGAAAGATTATCGTTAAGCATTAGTCTTACGCTACTTTTTCTAAACAAGAATGGGTGTTGATTGATTCAACACCCATTCTTGTTTAAAACTAAAACTGTATCTTATTTCTTTCTGTTAAGGTATTTCTTCTTGAAATTGTGCTTAATTCCAAATTGAATGGCATTAGAGTAATATTTAGATTGTTCAAATACTTCTCCGGTTAATGTTATTGCCGTAAAATCGAATAACTGATACGAAAGTTGCGCTGTCACCCTTTCGAAATGACCAGCAAAATCATCCAAGAAATAACCAGCTTCAAGTCGAGATGTAAAAGTTGGTAAATTAAACTCCCATGCAAGTCCTCCTCCACCGTACAGACGATTTTTTACCATCCAATACGGATAACCAATTGTTAAATCCCGTGATCCAAAGCTTGCTTGTGATTCTATGTATGGGACAAATTTTGATTTTCTTGGCTCACCGTCATTCCACATCATTCTTAACGTTAATGCACCATCATAACTTCCATCAATATCATCAACCTGAGTGAAACCATTTCCAATATCAGTATATACTTTTCTACCTAGTCGTATCGGATTCATTAGTCTATTTGGATTGATAGGTGGTCCGATGGTATCTCTTGATAATAGCCCTTCAGTATAGTAATTTCCTTCTAATGACACACTAGTATTAATGTTTTTAGAAATATAAAAATCTCTATAAACATTTAGTTGCATATGATATATTCCTTGATTTAAGCCCGGCGCTGTTTCAGTAGGCGCCACATTGAATTCCGCCGACTTAAAATTCCGTTCTTTAGAAGAAGATATTCCTGCTCCAAACTGGTAATATTGATGTGAATTCTTGTCTACTTCTACTCTAGCCCTACTCCAATATTGTGGTTTATTTTCTCGTACTGGCGACGTGATTTTGTACTGAAGTCCCATCGTGTAATTGTACACATTATCATCGTATAACTTTTGGGTAGTTTCAAGTTCATAGTATTTTGAATAGCTAATTCCAATTCCATGTATGAAACCTTTCTTATCATAACGATTATAAGATATCAAGTTTCGTTGAAACGAAGTGTTCTTCTGGTTGGTCTCTAAATGCGAGTCTAATTCTATAAAATTGCCTTTAGCCAAGCGAATGTCTTTGGTTAGTTTTTTAAGAACTTCAGGATAAAACAACGCCGAATGATTGGCAATCAAATCTTCTTGTAATGCCATCGTTTCGTAGACTACGTCAGTATTCAGCGTCTTTCTAAGTTCTTCTTTTTCATAAATATTACTTAGAGAATTGGCAAGTACCCATGAATCTTTAAAACGACCCTGTTCGTGATAAACATTACTCATCAAAACCGTTGCGATTTCATCCTCAGGATGTTCTGCTATATATTTCTTATAAACAGGTTCTAATTCACTAGAAAGACCTGCAGAAATATACCAGTTCATCTTGGTAACAAAATCAATTTCAGAGCTATATTCCGACCAATCTATGGCTTTCTTATAGTCGGCATTGTCAGCATATAACCAAACAATTGCCGTTGCTAATTCAGAAAGATCCTTGGTCGGCGGTTTGTTTTCTAGTACAACCAATGCTTCCTCAGGATAATACTGAAGGAGATGTCGCAAATATTTTTTAAAGTTTTCCACCGAAGGTTCAATTGTTGCCAAGGTTTTTAGAACATTTTTAATTTTCTCTTTATTCTGTTCACTATCAAAACTATCAACATAGTCCTTTAACAATTGCTTGTCATTAGGAGAAACTCTAATCTGCTCGCTCATCCAACGTTCCTTGGCGATATCATCTTTGTATTCAATAATTCTATTCAATTCTTTAGAATATAGAATGTTGTTTTTTGATGGATTTTTTGCCACATAATCTTCATACATTTTCCATACTTCAGCAGATTTATTTTCTGAAGCCATATAATCGGCGTACTTATTCCAGTCTTTCGCGTTTATTTCTGAACTTGTAAGCATTTTGTTTCTTAAAGCTTCCATTTCAAGTTTTAGATTTTTCTCCGTATCGTCAACCCAAACGCCACCATTTAAGAAATTTTGAACGTCTACTTTAAATTTAGCAAAATCAGCTTTGACAAGATTTGTAATTTCCGCTTGCTTCGCACGTTCTAATGGAGTTTTGTATAATAAATCGATAACTGTTAACTTCGACTTATTGCTGTAAACAGAATAAAGATACCCATCGATAAAAGGAGTTTTTGAAAAAAGAACGCCCTGACTTTTCAGTTGTGCTTCTACCCTATCTCCATTTTGGGTGCTGCTGTACATAAACCAATATTTCTTTCCTTTATCTTCAGAATTTAGTTCTTGAACAGTATACAAACCACGTTCTGATTTGTGCGAAAAGCGAGAAGCCCTCCAATTCATCACAAGATTTCCTCCAACATCACCATTCACAAATCGCAATTGAGGAAATGAAGTTGTAAATTGTTGCAAGAAGCTTTTAAACTCAGGAAGCATTGCCTTCTCAGAACTTTTGGATTTTCGCCAACCCAAGCTGTGCTGATTTCTTAGGGAATAGTCGCCCGCTGTTTTACCAGAAGTGCTTGGAATTTGATAAACGTCATCGGGATGCACAAAGTGAGTCCAAATTCCGGTATATAAATACATCGATTGTACCGCATATTTTTCTTCGTCGCTTAGATGAAAACCACTTGAAACACGCGGGTAATCAAAGAAGTTTTTCTCATAGGGATCGTAATCAAATTCTCTATTTCCACCTTCTTCCAAGTTACCAAGAAAGAGGCTACACATATATTTGATTGATGGCATCGACTGGCTCAACTCTTTCAATCCGAGTCGATCTATATCATTGGACGGCGGAACGTAGGTTACAGGCAATTTTCCGTAGTTACTAATTTCCCATTTCTTCTTGATAGAGTTCATCGAAGTACTAATGAACTTCGGGTTTTTCCACAAATCTTTCATTAAAGAAACGTGATTATAACCGTGAAAAGCCAACTCATGCCCGTTCTTTCTCACATCTTCAACCAACCATTCTGGCAAAGCCATGACCTTATCTTTGAACTTAATTTTTCTTGAGTTCCATTGATTTAAAGTAAATGGCGGCACAATCTTATTTCTGTAGTCAAAGGTTAACATCGCAGCATATGGAATCTTAAATTCTTTGCCAAGCTCACGCATGTCAGGCCACCAGTACTTTTGAACAAAATCAGAGGTTGTGATATTCAATTCAGATTTAATAGGTTCCGCAACAATGTCGTACTGCGGAGACGGAAAATCATCCAAAAATATAGTTGCTGTGTTGGCAATCGGGTAAGGAATTCCTTCTAAACCTTTTAATATTCCTGCAAAAAGAAACCCACGGTCCATTTTAGTAAAGTCTCCAGAAGTGTTATACAATACCACCTTCCCCGTTCCGATTGGATTTTCAATAATCGAGGGATAGTTCGGATTATTTGCAGCAGTCGCTAACACTCTTATTTTCTTGGAAAAGTTTTGAGCAGCAAAACCGAAAAATTTAGTTTTTAAAGCATTTGTTTTTCCTTTAAACATTGGAATTATCGGCGTGTTGAAATACCATCCAATCGATTTGCTATCTGTGGCATATTCTGCTTCCGGTTTGAATCCATATAAATATGCCATTCTCTTGTCTTCATTGGCAAACGGAATAAATAATGTTCCTCCCCTCGTGACAAAATCTAGCAAAACTTGAATCGAAGCATCGTTTAGTTTAGTGGTATCATAAACCATCAATATTCTAGTAGTTGGTGCAATTTTCAATGTCGCATTCCAGGCGGTTACTGGCATACAGTAGAATGGCAACTTTGTATAGTCGCACGCCTTTCTAATTTCTGCATTATAGAGTTTACTAAATTTCGAGTTAGGATCATAGATTGACTGCACAATTGGCTGTGAACTAATAGTCGGAACTTCATATCGTTTAAATCCTTTTTGACTAGAAGCATCTCCTTTACCATTGAATAGTTCAATTTTTTTCAAATCAGACCAATCGTCAAGACCCTCGCAACTAAGCACAAGAAATGAAAGGACTAATGCCAATCCGTACGAAACATATGTGGATATTGCTTTAGATTTCATGTCTAAAAGATTAAATCAGAAATTTTACTTTCTCTTGGTTCATTAACAATCTCATATACCTTAAGGATATCACTGTCATAAAATAGATTTACACGACGACCTCTTTTCTTAAATAGCTTAATTTTAGTAACAAGATCTTTTTGATAATGTTTGTTTTCTGCAAAACCATTCGCCTCAAAAGTAGTATTTTCATTTAAAACAAAAACCAATACACTTTTAGATAATGAATATTGAGGATTCTTAACCAGAAAATGAGGATCCTTTTTGTGCTTGGTGTTGATGGAATCGATTCTAGGATACTCATTGAGGAAGAAATCGTAATTCATAAAGAAATGCGAGTTATTACTGATAACTTGTGTTGCCGGGTCATTGACGACGCAATAAGAATTACGAAAATAGGTTTGTGAAATCTTATCGTACGCATTAAGAATATGCTTTGGCGTTTGATCGGATTCTGTTAGCGAATTAATGCTCTTTTCTTGGTAATAATAAGAGGCGTATAGCATTACAACGAAAATTAGAGAAACCGTTACTGGACTATACTTCTTAAATCGACTGAGTCCGAAGTTAAGAATTCGACTGATAATTGCAATATTAAGTCCAAGAATAATGGGAAGAAATACAGAAATAGAGCCGTTTACCATATCAATATCCAACCATTCACTCTTTACAAATGTCAACAAGATTAGGAAATTAAAATAGGTAAAAAAGATAATTGTCGCGCGCCAGTTTTCCTTTCTGAAAATGACCAATATCAAAACTAGTAATAAACCAACGCCTGTTGAAATTTGTGCGTAGCGAATAATCTCACTATATGGTAAAATCAATTGCGGTATATACGTGTACGAACTTACGGAAAGAAGATTATTCTGCAAGTATTCAAAAATATTGGCCCGTTGAAAATAGCATGCATAACTATAGATTGCATATAGAATCGCCAAACCAATTAGAAAGCCAAAAATCGCAACTAGATTATCTTTCTTGATTTTCCATTTTGTAAAAACCAAACCTATAATTAAAAAAGGTGGAATTAAGACACAAAGCGTAAAGAGATCGATTAGACCAACAGCTACAAAGAGAAAAACAAAGGACCAAAAATAACTTATATAGGAAACACTAAGCAATTTAGGTTTAATGTATATTACAAATGCTGGTAGTGCAAACGTCAGTGCCAGAAAAGTAGGATTCCCTTTGAGCAAGAAATACACGTTCAATGGGGTCAAAACATACACTAAGCTGAAGAAAAGAGCCGCAATAGTGGGTGCAATAAACTTGGAAGGAGTCAGTTTATTAATGGTCCAAAAGATAATAATGGCTAATAAAGTGGACTCTAAAATTGCAATCACTTGCAGTGCAATTTCAGGACTTACGTCGGTAATTTTTCCGTAGAAATTGACAACGGCTAGTTCACCATCTGTCGCTAATTCGTAGGTAAACCAATATTGATTATCAAATTGAATCACTTTATTTAGGTCATAAATCCATGCATCAGACAAAGAGTAATTGTCATGAATAACAAAATAATAGCGGCTCAAGAACGTGATTACGCCAATAAGGATGGTAAGAATTAAAATAAAATCGTTGTTGTCCTTCTTGATTTTATTCTTATCTAGTGAAAACCAAAACCAAAATGACTTCTTGTTCTC
>CANHEA010000107.1 GCA_947459635.1 Flavobacteriaceae bacterium
ATTTAGACGATTCTGGTTTTCATTTCTGGCATTTGTTGCCTTATTTTTTCAAAACCCGCATTAATTCTTCTGTTGTTTTCTTTTTGGCACGATATATCAAGCTTTCAACGGCTATGGTCGATGTGTTCATAATTTCAGCAATTTCAGCATTCGTAAATCCATCGATTTTACTCAATGTAAAAGCAACGCGTTGATTTTCCGGCAATCGAGATAGTACCATTGCCACTTCTTTCATGCTATCCATTTCATGCAATTCCGCATCGGGCATAACACCTCCCGCCATCCAATGAGAGACGATATCGAGATGCAATAGTTTACCTAGTGAAGTGATTCTTTTTTTGCGATTTCGTTTTTTAATTTCGTCCAAACATTTGGTCACTGCAATGCGGTAAATCCAAGTGGAGAGTTTGGCCTCGCCTCGAAAATGATCAATCGATTGAAATACTTCTACAAAAACATCCTGTGCAATATCTTCGGCATCTTCTTGATTCAACATAAATCGAAAGCACGTATGGATCACACTTTCTTTATAAAGTGCAATCAATTCTGTAAAAGCTTTGCTGTCTTTGGATTTTAGTCGGTCTATCAAACGAATGTTTTTATTTTAGACGACTTTAACGAGATATTCTAGTGAATGGAATCAAAAAAATCAGTCGTTTGAATAGACAGATTTAATTGTAAAAGGATTAATGGAAGTATTAATTTTTTATTAATTTTTTTCTAATCGCTCCAAAGTCGGCGTTACATTCCATAAAATACGTTCCTGTTTTTAAATCAGACACATCAATTGAAGATGAAGAAATCATTTCAGAGCCAGCAACTGTTTTGACCAATTGCCCGAGTGTATTATAGATGGTAATGGATTGTAAATTTACTCCAGAAGCAACATTAATGTTTACCGTATTTGTTACTGGATTTGGGACTAGTGCAACATTGACTGTTTCCTCTTGATTTTGAATATTTAATGAAGTACAATTTGCATGACAACTCGTGCTAAGGTTTAAGTTTTGGGTATCTAAACTAAACTGAATGGCTTCAAGTTCACCTTCGTCATAACAAATACTTTGAAGATTTGGCAAGCTAAAGAATGACAATGGATTTAAGGGAGGATCTCCTAATAACAGCATCGAAACTGTATTGTTTTTTATAGAAATGGTTGTCAGATTTGGATTGTTATCACAAATAATAAAATACACCGCAGTGCCGCAAAGATCTAAATCTGTTAGCAAATTATTCGAACAATCTAAAAAACTTAACGTTGAAAAATACTGAAGTCCCTCAAGGGAACTGATCGAAGAGGAACTCAAATTTAAACTATAAACTTCAACAGCTTCACTTTCTTGAATTTCACCATCGTTGTTAAAGTCAACGCCTTGTTCGATTAGTTTATTCTTAAAATTCGCATCGGGAATATTCACAATCTGCCCGAAAGACCAGAAGGAAATACAGATAAAAAGCGAAGAGAAGTATCCTTTTTTCATAATCTTGGTGTTTACCGTTTTATAAATTTCTTTGTTGTTTTGCCTTGATTGGAGTTGATTTCCATAAAATAGGTTCCAGTTTTTAAATCAGTTACATCAATTGAAGAGGAAGCATTCAATTCAGAGCCAGTAAGTGTTTTGACCAATTGTCCCAATGGATTATGGATGGCAATGGATTCGATTTCTGTTGAATTATTTTTTTCAATTGTAATTAAATCAGCTACTGGATTCGGATACAAAACTATCGTGTCTTCAATTGTGCTGGAAAAAGCGCTTAGCAAAACATCACAATTCGGTCCGACGAACATTTGTACCGAAGGCCCAACGATAAATTCTCCATTGTCGTATTCTTCCCCATCATCAACGCAAATCGTGGACAAGTTAGTCAGATTGGATAAATCTAATGTAATCAGACATTCCTGGCAAATCTCATTACTTGAAATGACATTATTTCGAATATTAATTGAAGTTAGGTTGGGGTTGTCGCCGCAATAAAGGATATCAACAGCGGTCTGACTGCAATCTAAAGTAGTGATTAGGGTATTTCGGATATTTAGTTCAACTAGTTGTGAAAGTCCACTTAAGTTAGCCGAAGTGATCGACGAGTTACTGCAATCGAGGTATTCCAGGTTCGGGAATTGCTGCGCATCGAGTGTGGTCAATGAACTATAATTGCAAGTCAAATAGCGCAAGGAAGGCATATATCCGTGAATGAATGTCGTGAAAAGATAATTTCCACTACAAGTGAGTCCGCCTAAATTCGGTGTCCCCGTTATGTCTAGCGTTGTCAAAGGATTATTATCGCAAATCAAACGAGTCAGACTGGTGAGTCCAGTAAGATCCAAAAACGAAAGTGAATTTAAAGTACATTGTACATAATGTAGATTTTCCAGACCAGTAATATTGAGCGTATTGATATTATTCCCATAACAAGACAGTTCTTCTAAAGCGGTCAGCATACTGAGATCTACAGTCGGGATATTGTTTCCGCGAAATGTTAGTTTCTTTAAATTACTGAAAGCGCCAATACCTTCCAGAGACAAGATATCATCCAAGGCGTAATTATCGCTAGTAGTCGCATTTAATTCCTCAATATTTTGGGCTTCGCTGAGTTGAATTTCGCCATCATTATTGGTATCTGCATCGGAGAAATCAGTGGCGCCGATTAGTTTGGCACAATTGGCATTCACTAGTTTGTACTTAAACTTTATATCGGGAATATTCACAATCTGGCCAAAAGACCATGCGGAAATGCAAATAAATAGCAAAGAAAAGTACCCTTTTTTCATGATCCTGGTGTTTAGAGTTTTACAAATTTCTTAGTTGTTTTTCCTTGATTCGAGTTGATTTCCATAAAATACGATCCGGTCTTTAGTTGCGAAACATCGATGCTCTTATTGTTATTAACGTCGACGGACATGACTCTTTGTCCCAACGTGTTGTAAATGCTTATTGAACTCACTGCAGTCTGGATATTAAAAGTGATATTTAGCAGTGATTCCGCAGGATTGGGTGTTAATTCAAAAGCAGTTTTAATAGTAAATTTTTCTGAATCTAGCATCGCACAATTGGCTTCGCAATCATTAGTCAGTGCTACGTTGACTGCAATGATCCCTGACTGCTCCAACGCATACAATTCGCCTTCATCATAGCAGATATTAGTAAGTAAAGGTGTGTTTCCAAAATTAAAAATGGGTATTCCTGGAGGTGTTCCTGCCAAAGTGGATCTCAAACCTGGAGAAATAACATTATTTTTCACTGAAGCAGTTTGAAGGTTAAGACAGTCTTCGCACCAAAGAAAGCTAACAGCGGTTCCACATAAATTGATTTCACTAACTAAAGTACGTGAACATTGAAGTCTCCACAGGTTGTGCAGATTTTGTAAATTAATCGTCATGACCGGATTGTCATCGATCGTTAAATCGTATAGCAGTGCAAGATTTTCCAGCGCCGACAAGTTGCTTAGCGTATTGGCACGACAGTCTAAAGCTTCTAAATTTACTAAATCGGCGACTGGCAGATCGGTTAAGTTATTTTGATAACACGACAGACTCTTTAAATTCGTGAAAGCCTCAATTCCTGTGAGATTAGCAATCGAAGCCGAATGAACATCCAAATAGCAAACTGCTAATGCTTCAGAGGCGCTAATTTCATTATCTGAATTGGCATCAACGACTATATTTTGTCCATCAATGGCTTTTGCTGTCTCTATCAAAGGTGAAGACAACAATAACTTATTCTTAAAATTGGCATCCGGAATACTTAAAATTTGGCCAAGGCAATTATAAAATGAACATAAAAAGAATAGAGCATAATATTGCTTCTTCATGATCATAGTGGCTTAAAGTTTTACAAACTTCTTCGTTGTTTTTCCTTCATTAGCATTAATTTCCATAAAATACGTTCCGGTTTTTAATGCAGATAGATCTATCGGTAATGATGCATTTAAGTCAGTGTCATCAAGTGTTTTGACCAATTGCCCTAAGGTATTGTAGATCGAAACGGATTGCAAACTTACGCCAGAAGCAACGTTTACATATATTGTGTTTTTCGCTGGATTTGGAGATACAACCACCGCGTTTTTCAAATCAAAATCGCTAGTGCCATTGGCATTAATTTCTAAAGGAATATCACAATTTGGCCCGCCGAAAACTTGTACATTTCCAGTAGCGTTGTAATTGGTCCATACTAATAAATTTTGTTCTCCGTCGTCCATACATATGCTGGTCAGATTGGGCAGGTTTTCCAGAAGAAAGGGAAAATCAAGCATGTCTGGGTCGTACATTGGCAAACGATTATTTCGGACATTAATAGAGGTCAAATTCGGGTTATCTGAACAATCCAGATGATACGAGAGACCAGTTTGACTGCAATCTATTTCTGATAGCAAAGTTGCATCTAATTGAAGTGAAGTAAGGACACTTAAGCCGTGCAAATCAATAGAAGTAATCAAAGTATTACTGCAGTTCAGATATTCAATATTTGGAAATAATTGTGGATCAATCGTTGTTATTGGATTGCCACCACATCGCAATGTTCGCAGTGCTGGTTTATCTCCGAGAATTAGTGTGCTAATTTGGTTTTGGTCACATTGAAAATTTGTTAGTCCTTGCGCATCAGATACATTCAACGTCGTAAGTGCATTGATAACACAATTAAATGAAAGTAAACTTGCAAGTCCCGAGAGATCAATACTCGTTAAGGAATTGAAATTGCAGTTCAAGATTTGCAAGTTTGCTAAGCCCGAAATATTCAGAAAATCCACATGACTTTTATCACAGTTAACTTCTATTAATGCGCTTAACATGCTCACATCAAGCGAAGAAAAATTGTTGCCGCCGCAATTTAGCTTCGACAAATTACTAAAAGCTTCGATGCCTTCCATCGATAAGATATCACCAACAGCATTAAATTGATTAGTGGAAACATCGAGTTCCAATACATTTTGCGCTTCACTCACTTGAATTTCACCGTCGTTGTTGGTATCCACATCGGTCAACCAAGCTGGACTCGTCAGTTGCGCACAGTTGGTGTTTATTAATCGGCTTTTGAAATTCGCATCCGGAATGTTGACGATCTGCCCAAAAGACCATGCGGAAAGACAAATGCATAACGAAGAGAAGTACAGTTTTTTCATGATCTTTGTGTTTAGAGTTTAATAAATTTCTTAGTTGTTTTTCCTTGGTTGGAGTTGATTTCCATCAAATACGTTCCTGTTTTTAGTGCCGTTACGTCAATTGAAGATGAAGAACTCAACTCAGAGCCGGCAAGTGTTTTTACCAATTGTCCTAGTGGATTGTAGATGTTGATGTCACTGATATTTGTCCCAGTTTCAAAATTGACATTTAAAATACCACTCGTCGGATTGGGTGTCAACGTTACTTGTTTTCCGGCAAAATCTTGATTTCCTAGTGTACAATCGCTAGATACCGTTACGTTGCTACCAAAAGCACTTTCTACAGAGGCAACCTCATTTGCATCGGCACAAATTGAAGTTAGCACTGGGTTATTTGAAATATATAAGCTAGTAAAGTATTGTTGTTGACCGTTCTTGATGTTGACCGTTTGCAAGTTGGGATTATTGTTTAATGTAAAAAAATAAGGCGAGGGATCTGAATCTATTGGTGTCGTAGCTACAGTTGATAGGTCTAAGGACACCAGATTAGTATCATTAATTGCAAATGATATTATCGTTGAGTTCGGCAAAAAAGAAAGTGAGGTGTACAAATTACCCGAAACAAATAGCCGCCCATCAAATGACATTCTAGGAACCACAAAATTGGTCAATTGATTATAGGAAACATCGAGCCACCAGTAATCATTAGTTTCGTTTGTTAGATCTAATGCTGTCAAGAGATTGTGAGAGCAGTCAAAGGTTTCAAAAAAATTACCAGGCGGCACAATTAGCGCAGTTAGGAGATTATACGAACAATTAAACTCGTATAGGTTAGGAACATTTGCTATGACAAGAGAGGTAAGCTGATTATTCCAGCAATGAAACTGACTAAGGTTGGGTTTATTACTCACATCCAGAGTGGTAATTTGATTATAATCACAAGAGAAATTTACTAAATGAGCAAGACCAACTACATCTAACGCACTCAATTGATTAGAACTACAATAGAGTACTCTTAAATTCGGAACATTCAACAAAGACAACTCGGTAAGTAAATTATTAGAGCAATTAAGAATAATTAATTGATTCAAATCACCAAGTAAATCGAGTGTTGAAATTTGATTGTGTGCAAAATTTAAAGACCTCAATTGTGGGGTTACATTGATAGCTGTAAATTGATTATAGGAACAATCAAAATTTTGTAAAGTAGGTAGACTAGCGATTTCAAAATTTTGAAGGTTGTTATTTGAACACCTCAAAGTTTGTAAGTTGTTAAAAGCAGTAACACCTTCCAACGATGAAATGCTTGACGAGGAAACATCTAATAAAGTGATGAGTGTTGCTTCATTAACTTGAATTTCGCCATCGTTGTTTGTATCTATTTTTACGTAATTTGTTCCGATTTGAGCGACGCTGCTACTTGGACTTGAGGAGAGTAATTTTGCCTTAAAATTCGCATCCGGAATGTTTACAATCTGCCCGAAAGACCATGCGGAAATACAAATGCATAATGAAGAGAAGTACAGTTTTTTCATCAAAAGAAGTTTTAGCTTCGTAAAGTTACTTTATTAATTTTCAATACACTAACTTTTTCTGCTCTTTCAAAGTTAAATTTTCAAAAACTTCCAACCACTTCCCAAGTAGCATTCGATGGGTTTCAATTTGAAATGAAATAAAAAATCCTTTGAAAATGGCGCTTCAACGGACTTTAGAATATTTGCGATATGTAATTTGAGATATTTGATTTACGATATTTGATTTACGATATTTGATTTGCGATGTACGACTTAGAACCGACAACCCATAAAAAAGTTTATGAGTTTAGAAAAGTTTAGCATGTTTAGAATCAGAAACTGACAACCGACAACTGACAACCCATAAAAAAGTTTATGAGTTTAGAAAAGTGTAGCATGTTTAGAATTAGAAACTGACGACCGACAACTGACAAGCGACAACTTCCCTACAAAAC
>CANHEA010000108.1 GCA_947459635.1 Flavobacteriaceae bacterium
CAACTACCCTATTTCCGTTTGCCTGGATTGCAGAAGATTGAAAAAAATGACATTGTCGTTTTTAACTGGCCGGTAGACACGGTTTATAAATTTTTCGATCGAAGCAAAAGGAAAGCAGACAAGCCAGTTGACAAGAAATCGAATTACGTAAAAAGATGTCAAGGTACGCCGGGCGACATGCTAGAAATTAGAAACGGCGTTGTTTTTATTAATGGAAAACAACTTGTATTACCAGAGCGCGCGAAACCGCAGTATTCCTACACGGTTACAACTAATGGCACTCCATTTGACCCCACATATTTGATCAAAGATTTGCACATTACCGACGGTATCTACCAAACAGGAGCAAATACTTTTCTTTTTTCTGCCCTAACTGAAGAATCTGCTGCTAGGATAAAAAATAATCCGATTGTCACTAGCCTTGTCAGAAATGTTTCACATGACCCAGAGCCAGCAGTCTTTCCACAAATTTCAAATTCATGGAACAAAGACAATTACGGTCCAATTTACATTCCAGAAGCAGGAAAAACTGTCGATTTGACTTCGGAAAATATTGCTTTCTACAAGAGAATTATCAGTGAATATGAAGGCAACGATTTGAAAGTAACAGGTTCTGAAATCAGAATCAACGGTAAGATTGCAAAATCGTATACGTTTCAACAAAACTACTATTGGATGATGGGAGACAACCGACATAATTCTGAAGACAGTCGCTATTGGGGTTATGTTCCTGAAAACCACATCGTAGGTAAACCAGTGCTTATTTGGTTGAGTTTGGATAGCAACGAATCTGGATTCAAAAAAATACGATGGGAAAGAATGTTTACGACTGTTGGCGGCGAAGGTCAGCCTTACTCGTATTTCAAATTTTTCTTGATGGCAGTTGCAGCTTATTTTGGAATTACGTTTTATTTGGATAAAAAAAGACAGGCAAATAGCTAATTTTGTTTAACTGTTTAATCAATAAAAGATTCAACATCAAATGCCTATTCTAATACATCCCACCTATTTTCCATCCATAAGCCATTTTGTTGTCATGGCTCAAGCGGATCGTATAACTCTTGAAGTTGAAGATAATTTTCAAAAACAAACCAATAGAAACAGGACCTATATTTATAGTCCAAATGGCATTCAGCTACTAAATATTCCCATCAAACATACCAGAGAAAGACATCAAAACATAAAAGAAGTGCAGCTAGAAACGGCATTCGATTGGCAAAAACAACACTTCAAATCTTTGGAAGCTGCGTACCGAACTTCGCCATTCTTCGAGTACTTTGAAGATAGCTTAATGCCAATTTTCAATAAGAAATATCGCTTTTTGATGGATCTAAATTTAGAATCAATGAGCATTGTTTCGAAGTGTTTGGGAATGCCTTTCGAATACGATAAAACCAGCGAGTATTTTCATGAAGTCACGGACTATAAGGATTTTAGAGGTCTCGCGAATGGAAAAAAAGACACTTATTCTTTTGAATCTTACACGCAAGTCTTTGGAGATAAACACGGATTCCTTAATAACTTAAGTATTCTTGACTTACTTTTTAATGAAGGACGATTCGCGTTAGATTACCTGAAAAACCAGCAAATCTAAGCTATTCTTCTATCGACAATCTCGTCATAACGGGGTAGTGATCGGAATTGACAAAGTCTGGAAAGCTCTCGAAACTTTTTACTTTCATGCTCGGATCGGCGAAAATATAATCAATTCGTGCAGGATAATATCGAAAGTGATAGGTATTTCCAAATCCACTTCCTGCCTCTTCAAACGTATCGTTCAAATCACCTTTGATATTGCGATAAACGAATGAATACGCACTATTATTCATATCGCCACAAATGATAATGGGATACTTGCAATCTTTTTTGTGGTTCATGATAATCTCCGCTTGCTGCTGTTGTTTCTTGAAGGCAGAACTAATTCGATTGAATACCATTTGTGACTTTTGCTGATTAATCTCATCGATGTTCTCGGAAATTTCGTTGACGTCTGGTGAAATCTTAATCGATTCCAACTGCATATTGTAGACGCGAATAATATCTTTTCCCTTTTTGATGTCTGCAAAAATGACGGAATTATTCGAATTTGGAAAGGTCAAATTTCCCTCTTCAATAATGGGAAATTTAGAGAAAATAGCTTGACCGCTTTTTATTTTATTGCCTTGCATGTACACGTATCGATGAGGATAGACTTTCAAGTCGATTTGCGCCCCTAAAGAATATTCCTGAATACATAAAATGTCTGGGTTTTTGTCGTTGATAAAAGTCCGAATATACGTGACCACATCTGTGTTGGGCAACCAATTAAAAAGATTGAATAGTCGAACATTGTAACTCATGACCACAAAGTCCTTTTCCTCACTTGGCAAATTGATCGCTGAAAATTTATAAAACTTATTGATAAAAGTGATTCCCATTAAAAGAACCAATCCTGAAAGAAAAATCTGTTTCTTAAATTGAATGAGCCAGTACAGAAAAAACAAGCCGTTTAAAATCAAAAATAGCGGCAAAATCAAGGTTAATACGGAAAGAATCGGGAACAATTTCGGCGCTAGGAATGGCAAAACATAAGCAAGAAAAGTCAATACAGTCAACACTATATTAAAGGAGAACATTGCTTTATTGAACCACGATAACTTTTTCATTCACTTACTTCCCTGCTTTAAACAAGAATTCCTTTTCTTCTTTGGTTAAACTGTCATAACCTGATTTACTGATTTTATCCAAAATATCATCAATTTGTTGTTGCGTTTTGTCTTTGGTAACAATTTTTGACGCGGATTGATTTTGTTTTACATTGTAATTGCGGTGTACTTTCTTAAAAGGTGTTGCTTTCTTTGGCCTTGAAAAAGTCACCAGTTTATCGAGTAGGAATGAAATTCCTTTGCTCAAATCTATTCCGTTGACTAATAATTTGACATAAATAAATCCAAATAAAGCGCCCGATAAATGAGCCACATGTCCACCCGTGTTTTCTGTAAAAATTTGAATCAAATCTAAAAGTAGAATCACAAATGTAAATTGCCAAAGCTTGACATTACCAATCAACAGCAATCTCAAATTCATAAAGGGTGAATAAGTTGCGGTAGCCACAAGAATTGCCATTATAGCGCCAGAAGCTCCAACAATTGAAGACGTTCGATCGACCATGACCACCGAATAGAAAAGCATAAAACTTAGCCCTGAAAAAACGCCGCTCAACAAATATAATCCTAAGAATTGCTTTTGATTGAAGAAGGTTAAGAAAATTCTACCTGCGAAATTCAATACGATCATATTGAATAACAAATGAAAAAAACCGGCATGGAAAAAGAAATAGGTGAGCAGCGTCCATGGTTTATAGAGGACTTCCCCAGCATTCGAAGACAACGCCACCCATGTTGGAAAATCAAAATAGCCCAACTTGAAACGATAGAAAAGAAGAATTGACAACAAAAAGACGCCACAGTTCCAATAGATGACCTTTTGTTCAAAGCCTCCCATTTTGTATTGCATTTTCAAATCGTCTAGTATGTTCATTTTTTAGATTATTAGACTTTTAGATCTTTGGATTATTAGATTTTAACGCCAATTACCCACTTCAAACTCTTGATTCTTGACTCTTGATTCTTTTTACTATACGCTTAATTCCAACGATTGCTCCCAAATTGATTTTTCTTCCAATACCACATCATCAAAAATCCGACTAACGCGCCACCAATGTGTGCAAAATGCGCAATTCCGCTAGCGCCACCGAATATGGATTGCCCTGAAACTCCCAAGATCAAATCGACGGTTAACAAACCTGGAACAAAATACTTGGCTTTGATTGGAATCGGAATAAACATCAACGCTAACTCTGCGTTTGGAACCATAAATGCAAATGCGACGAGCAAACCGTATATCGCCCCAGAAGCGCCCACAGCTGGTGAAGCAAATGCTCCTGTAAAACTAGTCAAGCCAGAATTTCCTAATGTGTCAATCCAACGTGTATCTATTTTACCATCATTCAATAAGGTATAAATCTCCGATGGTGAAAAACCTGCGTCGACCAATGAATTCAAGCCATGGTGAAAGAGAAAATAATTAACGACCGTATGCAATAAAGCGGCTCCCAATCCACAGGAAATATAAAAAAACAAGAACTTCTTTCCACCCCAAAAATACTCTAAAGCTGAACCGAAAGAATACAACGCAAACATATTAAAAGCAATGTGCATAAAGCCGCCATGCATAAACATGTGGGTCAGAATTTGCCAATACTGAAACTTTGAATTCTCAAAATAGAACAAAGAGAGATAATCGTAGGCTTGCTCACCCACGAAAAGTGTTCCCACAAAAAACAATATATTAATAATAAGCAACTGCTTGACAGTTGGCGTAATCTGCATCATAAGGCGAATTTTTTATCTAAATCTTCCACACTCATCGTGATGAAAGTAGGTTTTTGAAAAGGTGAAACGTTGGGCTCTTTGCAGGCGAATAATCCGTCAACAATATTTTCTTGTTCTTTTTCGGTTAAGCTTACGCCACTTTTGACGCATAGGCTCTTGGCCATCGATTTGGCAATGGTGTCATTTTGACTAAAACTGCTGCTCGGTATACCATCGTGTAAATCTCCAAGTAACTGTTCAAAAATCAAGTTGACTTGAGCATCCGTAACATTTGATGGTAAACCTGTAATCACGATATGATCGTCTTGATTTGGTTCAAATTGAAAACCTGTATTGGTCAACGACAATTGCAATTCTGTAATCAAGTGAATTTCATTCTTAGAAAAATACAAATGCAACGGAAACAGCAATTGTTGACAAGCCGCATGTTCAACGGTCATATTCGTCAAGAACTGCTCATATAATATACGTTGATGCGCCCGTTGTTGGTCGACGATAATCATCCCAGATTTAATCGGATTGACAATATACTTCTTCTGAATTTGATAGGTTTTTTTGATATCTTTCTCTGCTTCTTCATCGTCAAAAAGTGTTGCCTTTTCCTCATCATATTCAAAGTGCATTCCGCCAATTTCTATTAAACTATCCGTGTCATCTTTCAATCCAACATACAAACTTTCCCAGCTGGCAGACTCCTGTTTTCTTTGACTATATATTTTTGAACTATCTTTTTTAGGCTTAGAACCTTCTTCAGAAAATGGATTAAAATTCCCATCCACTTGAATTGTCGGATAGGATGCCTCTGCATTTTTGTAGTGATAAGGCGTATCCAAATTAGCATCACGATCAAAATCAAGTATTGGCGCCACATTAAATTGCCCTAAGCTATGTTTGACGGTCGCCCGAAGAATCGCGTATAACGCTTGTTCGTCATCAAATTTGACTTCCGTTTTGGTCGGATGAATATTAATATCTATCGTATTTGTCGGTACAGTTAAGTACAGAAAATAACTTGGTTGTGTTCCTTCGCGCAGCAATCCCTCATAAGCATTCATAATCGCGTGATGCAAATAACCACTTTTGATATACCGATCATTGACAAAGAAAAACTGTTCTCCCCGATTTTTTTTTGCAAATTCAGGTTTACCTACAAATCCTTCAACTTTCAGAATGTCTGTTTCCTCCGAAGCCGGCACTAGTTTTTCATTGGTTTTTCCAGCAAAAAGGGCCACTATACGTTGTCGCAAATTTGAAGCTGGCAACACACACACCTCGTTTCCATTATGATAAAAAGCAAAATGAATCTTGGGATGGGCCAAGGCAACCCGTTGAAATTCATCTATGATATGACGGAATTCAATGATTTCAGATTTAAGAAAATTGCGTCTCGCTGGAATATTAAAAAACAAATTTTTAACCGAAAAAGACGTTCCTTTAGGCGTAACAGCAACATCTTGAGAAACCAATTTACTGCCTTCGATGATGATTTGCGTGCCTAATTCTTCTTGCTCCTGCTTGGTTTTCAATTCGACGTGCGCAATGGCTGCAATAGAAGCTAGCGCTTCCCCACGAAAACCTTTGGTATGAAGTTCAAATAAATCTTCCGCTTTTCTGATTTTGGAAGTCGCATGCCGCTCGAAACACAAACGTGCGTCGGTCACATTCATTCCCTTGCCATTATCGATTACTTGAATGAGCGACTTACCCGCATCTTTCACGATTAATTTGATATCTGTCGCATCTGCATCGACGGCGTTTTCAAGTAACTCCTTGACTACTGATGCAGGACGTTGCACCACTTCACCCGCGGCAATTTGATTGGCAACATGATCAGGAAGAAGTTGAATAATACTCGACATTACTATTTTTTAGAATCGGAATTTAGGCCCAAGTGCACAAATTTAACGAAAATCCACTAGCTTTTACAGCCAAGAATATCATAAAAAGAAAAAACCTACTTGAGCAAAGCAGGTTTTTCTATTTTATTAAACGCAACAACACTATTCATGCAACTCTCGCGGTTGATCTTCAATTTGTGGTTGACCGCTAGGCAATTCTTGTAAGTTGCTGTGTTTAGAATTCAATTTTGATTGTTGACGCAAATACGCCATTTTTAAAGCTGCAATTGCGGCTTCTGTTCCTTTATTTCCGTGGATACCACCGCTTCGATCAATTGATTGCTGCTCGGTATTGTCGGTCAATACACAAAAAATAACGGCAACATCTGACAATACGTTAAGATCTTTGATTCCTTGAGTTACGCCTTCGCAGACGAATTCAAAATGCATCGTCTCCCCTTTGATCACACAACCGATAGCAATAACAACATCTACGTTTTGTGATTCGATCATTTTCTTGGAACCATACACGAGCTCAAAACTTCCGGGAACATTCCAACGTATGATATTTTGAGGCAAGGCCCCACAATCAATTAAAGCATTTTCAGCGCCAGAATACAGGCCGTTTGTGACCTGATCATTCCACTCTGAAACAACAATCCCAAACCGAAAATCTTTCGCGTTTGGGATTGAATTTTTATCGTAATTCGACAAGTTTTTATTTGCAGTAGCCATTTTCTTTAGGATTTGCGATTTAGGAATTAAAACCGAATCTTCCCTAAAATCTAAATTTACTGAGCCAAACCAATCA
>CANHEA010000109.1 GCA_947459635.1 Flavobacteriaceae bacterium
AGCGGCGTTAAGAATGCTTATGCCATCCAAGCCGGAAGAGAATTGCGCGTCATTGTTGAAAGCGAAAAAGTTTCCGATGATAACGCAGCACAATTGTCTTTCGAAATTTCGCAGAAAATACAAACAGAAATGACGTATCCAGGACAAGTAAAAGTTACGGTTATACGTGAAACTAGAGCTGTAAACATTGCGAAATAAAAACACGCTACATAGTAAATAAAAAAGCCCTCGTTTGAGGGCTTTTTATTTTAAAATATCTTTCTTAAATCATCAAGTGTCATAGGCTTGAAAAAATAGTCTTTTACTTGATCCTGGTATTCCTTAGCTTTATTAATATCCGAAATACTATCCGAAGAGCTCACCAAATAAATAATGGTTTTGCCACTTTCGTTGGTTTTCCTAGTCTTTCTAAACTCATCCAAAAATTGCCAACCATCCATAATGGGCATATTAATATCTAATAGAATTAAGTCTGGCATTGTCACACCATTGCTGATTTTTTCCTTTATTTCTTCAATTGCTTCCAATCCATTCAAATAAAAAGACGGATTGATATCAATATTATTCTTAGAAAATAGCTTCTTAATGATAAAATGAAAAACTTTATCATCATCAATTACAAATACATCCTTAAACTTATTCATAGAAATATATTTTAAAAGTTGTACCTACTCCTACTTGACTTATCACATCTACTTTTCCTCCCATCGCTTCAATCTGATTTTTGGTAATAAACAAACCAATTCCTCTTGAATCTTTGTGTTTGTGAAAAGTCTTATACATTCCAAATATTTTCTTCCCGTGCTTTTCTAAGTTGATTCCTAGTCCATTATCTTTTATCTCCAATACTTTGTGTTTACTGTTTGCTTTCAAAGAGTAGCTAATGACTGGAGTTCGATCAGGATGCGAATATCGAATGGCATTTGACGTAAAGTTAAGAAGAATACTTTCTAAATAAGCGGGATTAAAGATAATTGTTTCATTCTTGCATACCTTATTTTTGATGACCACCTTATTTTTCTTGATTTCTTCTCCCAGAATATCAAGTGTTTTGCCTAAGTAGCAATTCAAATTTAGGTTCTCTTTTTTCTGAACTAATTCTGACTGAATTTCAACCAATTCCTTCAAATGCACTATAGTTTGTGACAATGCTTTTGAAGAAGTTCTCAAATGATTATAACTCTCCCTGACAAAATCTTCATCTGTTTCTTCCGCAATGATGTTAAGGAGCATTTCGATATTACCTGAATGCGACCGCAAGTTATGCGAAACAATATGAGCAAAATTGAGCAATCTACTGTTTTGCTCAGATACAATTTCTAGAGTCTTAAGCAGGTTTTGTTCTTTCTCTTTTTGACTAGAAATATCGGTGTGTGTACCTATAATACGTAAGGGTTTATTGTTGCCATCACGTTCGATTATTTTACCGCGACTCAATATCCACTTATATTCGCCTGATAAAGTCATTACTCTTTGCGCATTCTCATAATAAGGTGCTTTATTATCTATATGTAACTGTATGTCATCTAAATACCTTTTCTTATCATTAGGATGAACACGATCGTCCCAAAGATTAATAGATTCTATAGTGTCCTCCGCTTCAAATTCAAGCATTTTCATCGATTGAGAAGAG
Organism: Flavobacteriaceae bacterium; assembly: GCA_947459635.1. Classification (GTDB taxonomy): domain Bacteria; phylum Bacteroidota; class Bacteroidia; order Flavobacteriales; family Flavobacteriaceae; genus Flavobacterium. The sequence continues at coordinate 1,634 of CANHEA010000109.1, forward strand.
TAAAAGACCTTTTTAGAAGCCACGTCGAGATCCCAAATACCTTCCGAAGACGCTTCTAATGCGAATAAGAATCGCTGCTCAGAGAGCTTTAGTTGAAGTTCTTGCAATTTAAACGAACTGATATCGGTTATTTTTCCAAAGAAATGAACGGTACCAATCTCATCTTGTTCTACCATCGCAAAACCTTTGTACCACTTTAGACCTTTGTGCGGCAACATCGCTCGGAACTCGTGATTCCATTCCGTTAAGTTACGCTTCGACTTTTGGATAGAATTTAGAAACAATTCAAAGTCATCAGGATAAATTCTGCTTTTAAGAATCGTATAAGCATCTATACTTTTTTCTTCTGGACTCAAATCAAAGTGTGTTAAAACAGATTTGCTTAGAAAAGGAAAAGTAAGATGTCCATCTTTTGTTACAGAAAATTGAAATATCAAATCTGGCGACTGAAATAATAGCTTCTTATAAAAACTATTCCTTTCTTCTAATACTTTTAAATCCGAGTAATTGTAGGTTTCCATAGTATAAAACAAATAAGTTGGGGCAAAATTTGAAATACATAATATGCCAATTGATAAATTTGCGTGTCAAACATAATAATAAAAACACGACAAAACGCACATTTATACGTTAAAATACACAAAAAAATATAATTTTAACATATAATGTACAATTTTACTTATTTAATTTAAACTATTTTCTAGGATGGAATTTATTCATGATTTGCGTCAAATGAGATCGATCCAAATGAACATAAATTTCTGTAGTAGTAATCGACTCATGTCCTAACAATAATTGAATAGATCGAAGATCTGCACCATTCTCTAATAAATGAGTAGCATAAGAATGGCGAAAAGTATGTGGGCTAATCCTTTTGTTCAAATTGATTTTTAAAGCCAAATCTTTGATAATAGTAAATATCATAGCTCTCGTTAATTGGCGTCCTCTTCTATTTAAAAACAAAGTATCTTCATGTCCTTTTTGAATGGCCGCATGATTTCGAACGGTACTTCTGTAGAGATTAATATACTTTTGTGTATGACTACTAATGGGCACAAATCGCTGTTTGTTTCCCTTCCCAGTAATCTTGATAAAACCTTCCTCCAAAAAAAGATCCGAAATTTTTAGGCCAACCAATTCGGAAACACGCAAACCACAACTGTACAAAGTCTCTAAAATCGTTCTGTTGCGCTCACCTTCAGCAGATGATAAATCAACAGCAGCAATTAAAGCATCAATTTCGTTGGTAGAAAGTGTATCGGGTAATTTTCTGCCAATCCTGGGACTTTCGATTAACTCCAACGGATTGTCTTTCCGCAAATCTTCAAATATCAAATAAGAGAAAAAGCTTTTCAAGCCTGAAATTATTCTAGCTTGTGAACGCGCATTGACCTGCTTAGCGATTTCATATACAAATCCTTGCAGCAATTCTTCGCTAATAACTATTGGAGATACACTAATATTATTCATTTCAAGATAATCACAAAGTCGCTGTATATCGAAAGAATAATTATCAATGGTATTCTTTGATAACCCACGTTCAATCTTAAGGTACGACTGATAACTCTTAATATACACTTGCCAATTCATACAACAAAGTAACATTAAAAAAAGACAAAAAAAAACCTCCAAAAAAGGAGGTTTTCTAACTGTATTCAATTTCTAAAATATGGTAAAACCAACTGAAACGGTTATATTGTTCAGTGAATTACCTTCATATAACTGTTCAGAACCCATGTAATATCTTGCACCTAATTTAACACTATTTGCATCCAAAGAAATATCTATTACTTGCCCACTGTCCTGAATAGACAAACCATCTAAACAAAATTGATGCCCCACACCAATCCCAAAACTCTCTGTAATCCTATATTTTGCCATAAGTGGAACTTCTATAAAATTATTTGAAAAGGTTGACGTTGATTTCTCATCTTTATCGGAGAAATCTCCATCAAAATTAAGATCTTCAAAACTAGTTGTCTCATATGAAACGTGCGTATACCCTATTTCTCCTTGCAGCGCCCAATGTGAATTAAGATTCATTGTTTCATAATAACCTACCGAATAACCTATTTTTCCCTTAGAATCATTGTCGACATCATCAGAAAACGTTGGGTTATTTATAGAAAATTTAATACCACCTTCGATATCTTGAGCGCTTACTCCTAGTGAAACTAGAGTAATAAGCAATAAAATTTTTTTCATGTATATGTTTTTTAACTAATTAAAATTATTTAAGAATGGCTTCACCCTTCCAATCTGTACTACACGGATTGCAATTGTTTTGTTGATAGATCTTGTTTATTTTACCAGCAAAACCAGTTACTTTAACATGTATTTTCTTAAAAAACACATAATTATCAATGTCAACAACATAATTAGGATGTACGATCACATCTGTATTTGATTCAATAACCGCTTTGTAAGCAGCAGACGACTTCGCTTTAGAAACCGAAGAAGAGAACATGCTTGTTTTTGTTGAATAATCTACACCTTCGGCATATTTTGAATCTCCTTTCAACCTAAAGCACAAAAAGTACAATGCGCTTGATTCGCCTGATATTTTTTTGCTTACATCAACTGAAATATCAGCATCTAAAGGTCTGATGTTTTCTGTTACCGCAATCGGCGTAGAGGTAGCACTCGCCAAAGTTGACTTACAACTTGTTGCCACTAAAGCAAAAAGTGCGAGTCCCATTAAAATAATTTTCTTCATTTGTTTTTGTTTTTAAAATTTAAAAAGCAAACCTAATCCTAATAAATTTTAAAAAAAGAGTTAAAAAAAATAGTTATTAACATAATTTAACAATAATAATTGACTATCCCCAAAAATGCTGCTGCGCCTTCCCAACAAAAAAAACATACTAATAATCAGTATATTATGCTCAAAAAGCGTCCTGAACGATAATGCAAATACCCAACGCTTCAAAAAAGTATAACGGCATATCTTTCTAGAAATCTTAAAATACCAGCCAATAAAAAACAAAAAAAAGCGACTCAAACCCAAAATAATTCTAGCTTGTGAACGCGCGTTCGCGTGCTTTGCGATTTCATATACAAATCCTTCTAGCAATTCCTCGCTAATAGCTATTGGAAATATACTATTCTGCTCAAGATAACTAATGAGTCGCTTCATATCAAAAAAATAATTGTCAACGGCATTTTTGATAACCAACGTTCTAGCTTAAAGTAAGACTGGCAACTCATGATACATGCTTGCCAATTCCTAAAACAAAGTAACCTTAATAAAAGACAAAAAAAAACCTCTCAAGGGAGAGGGTTTTAATATAAAATAAAGTGATTCTTAGAATTTATATCCCACACCGATTAATAAAACATTTGTTTTAACTTCTCCTGTTAAACCAAGTGAATATCTTGGTTCAACAAAAATGTTTTCGGTTAAGTCATAAGAACCACCTAAATCTAGACCAAAAACTGTCTTATCAACAGCCTCTGCTTCTAAACTATAATACAAAGACGGACCTGCTAATAAATTAATTTTTTCTGCAACATTATATTTTAATAACACCGGTACTGACAATGCACTTCTACTATCTCCATCTGCTGAAAATGTGTGATAATTTAAACCGGGTTGTAAAACAAATTTGTCTGCTACACTAAATTCAGCCAAACCACCTAAAAAAAATCCAGAAGCAGATCCACCACCACCGTCACTTGAGGCTGAATTGAAACCACCTTTTACTCCAAATTGCATGTCTTGTGCATTGGCAAAAGTTGCCGTTAAAACAACTGCCATAGTTAAAATAATTCTTTTCATGTTATTTTGTTTTTAAAATTAGTTAAACAAATATAGAATAAATTGTATGCACGAACTTATTATCTCATTAATTTTTAAACAAAAAAAAACCACGCCGAAGCGTGGTTTATAATATGCTTTTTCTAATTATAGTTTGTAAAGCAAACCAAAAGAAATAGAACTCATGTTAAGACCTAAACCAAGTGTGTTTGTAGCTTCAGCACCATCTACATCTACTTTTGAAGAAGAATATCCTAAACCTCCCCAAGTTGCATTAACTGCAAAATGATCAGACATAAAATAATGCAACCCTACTGGAACATTCAAAGCAAGAGTGTTGGTTTTTAAATCGCCTTCTTTACTTGATCCAGAAGTGATTTCTCCTCCTAATGAAAGAGAAAAACTGTCAGCTGGAGTAAAAAAGTAACGTACACCAGCAGTCAAGTCTAAACCACTAGTTTTTACGTCTTCAGCTCCTGCAGAACCATCATTTGCAGTACCTGAAGAAATACCAATTTGTCCTAAAAGCATTAAATTGTCAGACATCATGTATCCAAGTCCCGGAGAAAGTACAAGGCCACTAGCTTTAGCATCACCTTCAGTTACACTAGCATAGGCAAAGTCTCCTGATAAAACAATGTTTCCTTTAGCTAAACCAGCTCCACCATCTTTTTTGTCTTGAGCGTTAGCAAAACCAAATGCCATAACCGCTACTACTGATAAAATAATTTTTTTCATGTTTAAATTTTGTTTAAAATTAATGACGCAAATATAGGATATTTTGTTAATAAAAAAATATTTGCTGTTTTTTTTTATCTTTATGCTACCACATGCTGCGCCTCAATTAAAAATGACACCAACATCATAAGCTGCTCAATAAAAACTATCATGATAGTAAATTTACTTTACATATTTAGCAAAAACTCGCTGAAAGCCTTATAAACAGTGCATAATGAAGCTGTTAAAGAAAGAGATGAAAACCAACAAACAATCAAACAATCGACAACCAAGTCCCTTATTTTCTCCGTAGTTGAAACCAATAGCAACACTATTACTTTTATTAACTTTTTTATTAACAATTGTTGTAAAAATTGTTGATAACTGTGATTTTTTTGCCTTATTTTAGATTTTTTGGCGCTAATCGCTTCATTTAAAATAGGATATGAAATGCATCAAGTTGAAGGCAGCTGCTTCATTCATTTCTTTTTAAATTTGACTTCAATCCTATAATAGATTCACATTTTATCTATTTTTACTAAAAATATGGAAATGAAAATTATTATAATAAACGGCCCGAATCTTAACCTGCTTGGAAAAAGAGAACCTGAGGTATACGGAAACGAGACCTTCGAATCCTACTTCCTTCAACTGAAAAAGGACTTTCCGAATCTTGAATTGTCTTATTTCCAAAGCAATATTGAAGGTGAACTAATCGATAAGATTCAAGAAGTTGGTTTCAACTACGATGGTATTATTCTAAATGCCGCTGCCTATACGCATACCTCCGTTGGCATCGGTGATGCTGTAAAGGCCATTTCAACTCCCGTAATTGAAGTACATATTTCCAATACATTGGCACGTGAGGAATTCAGACACCATTCTTA
>CANHEA010000110.1 GCA_947459635.1 Flavobacteriaceae bacterium
AAAGAAAACATTAGAAAAATTTAAATAGAAAAAGACCGCTTCGCTGTAAGAAGCAAGATTGCTTCGCGGCAAGATGTAGTCCAAAAAGTATCTTGGTTAAAATTTGTCTTGCTTCTTGCAGCGCAGCGGTCTTTAATCTTTTATCTCAAAAAAATGATCTACGAATTCAAAGGGTTTATTCCCGTCATCCACGAAAGCAGTTTTATCCACCCACAAGCGGCGGTGACTGGCAACGTGATTATCGGAAAAGACGTTTATGTCGGTCCAGGTGCGGCGATTCGCGGCGATTGGGGAGAAATCATCATTGAAGACGGTTGCAATGTACAGGAGAACTGCACCATTCATATGTTTCCCGGAAAGTCGATGGTATTGAAAGCCGGAGCACACATTGGCCACGGTGCCATTATTCACGGTGCCAATATCGGCGCTAATAGTCTCGTCGGGATGAACGCAGTAATTATGGATGATGCAGAAGTGGGTGATGAATGTATCATCGGTGCGTTGAGTTTTGTAAAAGCAGGAATGAAAATTCCCAATCGCAAAATGGTAGTTGGTAATCCAGCGGTAATTGTCAAAGATATTTCTGATGAAATGATCGACTGGAAGACCAAAGGAACCGCTTTATATCAGCAGTTGCCGAGAGAATGTTACGAATTTTTAAAAGCCGTTGAGCCGTTAAGAGAAATTCCAGTCAATAGACCAACACAAGAAGCGTTTTATAAAACATTAGAAGAATTCAGAAAAAAATAAAATACAATGCCAATAGTAGAATTCAAAATGCCTAAAATGGGCGAAAGTATTTCAGAAGCGACCATCATCAACTGGACCAAGAAAGTCGGTGATTTTGTGGAAGCAGAGGAAACTTTGGTGGAAATTGCTACAGATAAAGTCGACAGCGAAATCCCATCGCCATTGTCAGGGACGATTACCGAAATCCGTTTTGGGAAAGATGCGATTGTGGCTGTTGGTGAAGTTTTGGCGTTGTTAGAAACAGATGGTAAAGCTGCAGGAAAGAAGATAACTATTGGAAAAATAGAAGAAACAAGAGCCAAGAACCAAGAAGCTGCAACTATCAGTCCAAACAAAGTCACCGGAAATCAACCGACAACTGACAACGGACAACTGTCAACTGAAAACTTCCTAAGTCCACTGATCATCAGCATTGCACAAAAAGAAAACTTGTCGATAGAAGAACTGCAAACCATTTCAGGTTCTGGAACCGACGGCAGAATTCAAAAAAGTGATGTTTTCAACTATTTAAGAAATAGAAAATATCCAATTCAGAGCATACCAACAACCAACAACCGACAACCGTCAACCTTTCCAAAGCCAAAAATCAATTTCATCGAAGGTAAAGACCGCATCATCGAAATGGATCGCATGCGCAAAATGATCGCGGATCACATGGTTTATTCGAAACAAACGTCGCCTCACGTCACTTCCTATATTGAAGTCGATGTGACGAATTTGGTAGATTGGAGAAACAAATACAAAGACGATTTTCAAAAGAAATACAACGAGAAGCTCACGTTTACACCGATATTCGTTGATGCCGTTGCCAAAGGGATTCAAGATTTCCCATTGATTAATGTTTCTGTTGATGACAAAAATATCATCGTTCATAGCGATATCAATATCGGAATGGCAACTGCATTGCCGTCTGGAAACCTAATCGTTCCAGTCGTGAAAAATGCCAACGAGAAAAGTTTATTTGAATTGGCGAAAACCGTCAACCATTTGGCTGAAAGTTCACGAAACAACAAACTCAAGCCCGAAGAAATTCAAGGAAGTACGTTTACTATTTCGAATGTTGGTACTTTTGGAAGCTTGATGGGAACACCGATTATCAATCAACCGGAAGTAGCAATTTTAGCCTTTGGAATTATCAAAAAAAGGCCAGAAGTGATTACTACCGAAAAAGGCGATGAGATTGCGATTCGCAGCATGATGTATCTCTCGCTTTCCTTCGACCATCGTGTCGTAGACGGCTTTTTGGGCGGTTCATTCCTGCGAAAAGTCGGCGATTATTTAGAACAATTTGACCACAATACAACACTATAAAATTTTAGCGTATGTCTTACAACATAAAAGTAACTCCAGCCTTAGTTTCTAAAGTAGCGCAAGTCGATATCAACAATGTTCCCATGGGGATTGCGTTTACCGACCACATGTTTATTTGCGAATACCAAAACGGCGCGTGGGTCAACCCAAGAATCGAACCTTTAGAAATGATACCAACACATCCAGCGGCGATGGCATTACACTACGGACAGGCGATTTTTGAAGGATTGAAAGCAACCATGGGCAAAAACAATACGCCATTGTTATTCCGTCCGGATGAAAATGCGAAGCGTATGAATGTCAGTGCGTATCGCATGGGAATGCCAAATTTTCCTGAAGATTTGTTTGTAGAAGGATTGAAGCAATTGGTGGCTCTAGAGAAAAATTGGGTGCCCACACAAGAAGGAAGTTCATTGTATTTAAGACCGTTTATGTACGCCGATGAAGCATTTATTGGAATGCGTGCGGCAACGAGCTTTAAGTTTATTATTATGGCATCGCCAGCTGGACCTTTCTTCAACAGAAGAATTAAGTTGTATGCAGAAACCAAATACGTTCGTGCAGTTAATGGCGGAACAGGAGAAGCGAAAGCCGCGGGAAATTATGCTGGTGCAATTCGTCCAACCGAATATGCCAAAGCCAAAGGTTACGATCAGGTTTTGTGGTTAGACGCTCAAGATTTTGAATACATTCAGGAAGTGGGAACGATGAATATTTTCTTCAAAATTGGAGGGAAATTTATCACACCTGATTTGAGCGGATCAATTCTTTCTGGAATTACAAGATTGAGTGTCATCGATATGCTACGAGCCAAAGGATTTGAAGTTACCGAACGTCCGATTACAATGACCGAAATCAAAGAAGCATCGAAGAATAATTTGTTAGAAGAGGCATTTGGTGTTGGAACTGCCGTTGGAATTGCCTTGGTGGAGGAAATTGGCAATGGTGATTTTGCGATAGCACTGCCAGAAGGAAATCCGATAGGAGAAGAGATCAAGAATACATTTAACGATATGAAAACACAACGCATAGCAGATACTTTCGGATGGATTGTTCCCGTTGAAAGCTATGCGACGCAGCCTCGATAGTAGTGGAAATCCTTTTTTGTTTTAGAAGAAGCTCTTCGACTGCGCTCAGGGTGACAAAAACAAAAAAGATTGCAACGAATAGCGGGATGAGCTGCCCAAAAATAACAATATGGAATTGGTAGAAAAGACATTGAATAAGATCATTTTAGAGCAAGCATTTGCCACCATGGCAACCGCGAAAGCGATGACGGAGTTGTATGAAGAGAACTTTAAAATCGTTTCCAAATACGTGCATGCGACGTCACGTGGACACGAAGCGATTCAAATAGCTGTGGCGATGCAATTGTTGCCACAGGATTACGCCTTTCCATATTATCGAGACGATTCGATGTTGTTGGGCATTGGCATGCGGCCGTATGACTTGATGTTGCAACTCATGGCGAAACGCGATGATCCGTTTTCAGGAGGCAGAACGTATTATTGCCATCCGAGTTTGCGAGATGCTGATAAACCTAAGATTCCACATCAATCTTCCGCAACGGGCATGCAAGCGATTCCAGCAACTGGCGCAGCGATGGGATTTTGGTATCAGGAAAATATTGGCATTGAAGATAAAAATCAAGAGAAACCGATTGTAGTTTGTTCCTTAGGTGATGCCTCTGTGACCGAAGGAGAAGTAGCTGAAGCTTTTCAAATGGCGGCATTAAAGCAATTGCCGATTTTGTATTTGGTGCAAGACAACGGCTGGGATATTTCCGCGAATGCGAAAGAAACTCGTGCCCAAAATGCATTTGAATATGCGCAAGGATTTCACGGCATTGAAGCCATTTCGATAGACGGAGCCAACTTTATCGAAAGTTATTTGGCAATTCAAAACGTGTTGGAAACCATGCGAAAAGAGCGTCGTCCGTTTTTAGTGCATGCGAAAGTTCCATTGTTAAATCACCATACATCTGGTGTTCGAATGGAATGGTATCGCGATGATTTGGAGGAAGCTAAGTCGAGAGATCCGTATCCTGTTTTGCAACAACAATTGTTGGACGCTGGATTTACTGCAGCAGCTATTTCAAAAATAGAACAGGACGCCATTATAAAAGTCAAAGCTGATTTTGAAGAAGCGCAACTAGCGGAAGATCCAAAGCCAGCAGATTTATTTACACATGATTTTGCGCCAACACCAATTACCGAGGAAGCTGGAGAACGAAATCCGCAACGGGAAGACAAAGTCGTGATGGTAGATTGTGCCCTATTTGCCGTCGAAGAATTGATGAAAAAGCACCCGGAGTGTTTGCTCTACGGACAAGATGTAGGTGGACGATTGGGCGGCGTGTTTAGAGAAGCAGCGACATTGGCGCAGAAGTTTGGAGACGAGCGCGTTTTTAATACACCGATTCAAGAAGCGTTTATCGTTGGCTCGACGGTCGGCATGTCCGCAGTGGGTTTGAAACCGATAGTTGAGGTGCAATTTGCCGATTACATTTGGCCGGGATTGAACCAGTTGTTTACGGAGGTGAGTCGATCTTGTTATTTGACCAACGGAAAATGGCCCGTGAGCATGATTTTACGTGTTCCGATTGGCGCGTATGGCAGCGGCGGGCCGTATCATTCCTCTTCGGTAGAAAGTGTGTTGACAAACATTCGAGGCATCAAAATCGCCTATCCGAGCAATGGTGCCGATTTGAAAGGGTTGCTGAAAGCGGCGTATTACGATCCGAATCCAGTCGTGATTTTAGAACACAAAGGTTTGTATTGGAGCAAAGTAAAAGGGACCGACGAAGCCCGTGTTTTTGAACCGAGCGAAGATTATATTTTACCTTTCGGAAAAGCGAATATTGTGCAAGAAATTTGGGGTCAAGAAACCGAAGAAACTATTTCCGTAATTACCTATGGCATGGGCGTACATTGGGCGTTGAATGCATCCGCAGAAATGAAAAATCAAGTAGAAATCATCGATTTGAGAACCTTATTTCCATTAGATGAAGACACGATAATGAAGTCTGTACAAAAAACCAAAAAGTGCCTCATTGTAACCGAAGAACCTGTCAATAATACGTTTGCGCGCAGCTTAGCTGGACTGATTCAAGAAAAGTGTTTTAGATATTTAGATGCGCCAGTGATGATTATTGGATCCGAGAATTTACCTGCGATTCCGCTAAATAGTACTTTAGAGCAAACCATGATTCCGAATGTAGATAAGGTAAAATCGAAAATGGAGGAGTTGTTGGGGTATTGATGGTTGTATGTTGTAGGTTGTATGTTGTAGGTTGTAGGTTGTAGGTTGGGAGCTATTCCGGCTGTTCATTGCAAGTTTTTACCAAATCGGTTTGTTTTACTAAAGTTCCCGAAAGCGCTTCCGTTGGTCGCGTTTCGGCAACAAGAAAAACAAAACCGCTTTTGCAAAAAGCTTTCCATTGCCATCCGGGCTAGGGCATTTCGGCACAAAAAAACCGCAACTTCAAGTCACGGTTCGTTTTTATTTTTCATTCAACTTACAACTGTCAAGCGACAACTACTTCTTCACCGGCGGATACTGTGCCAAAATCTGAGTTACAAATTCTTTTACATTTTCATCTTTCTTATCCACATTTTTGGTCAAATAACCCGTTCCTTCGCCTTGCCAGATGAGTTCTTTTAGTTTGGCATCAATAAGGTCGATCGTGAGAATACCATCTGTTGAAGTAGAAACCATAGTGTTTGATCCCCAAAATGGTCCCCAGCCCCAACCCCAGCCCCAGCCAGAATTGTATTGATTCACGTTTACATTTTGTTCTGACTTGGCATTGATGGAAATCAACATATCGGGGGTTTCGCTTTTTGAAAATCCTTTTGCAGACATCACTTCATCAATAGCGCGTAGGATTCTTTTCTTGTCTAAATCAGAAATTTCTGCTTTGTCGATACCATTCTTATAGTAAGCGTAGGTTTTGTATTGGGTAAAATCGACTTTCTTATCATAATCAGAATAAACTCTTATGGAGCTGCAGGAAGCAACTGCAAAAAGTAGGAGTAAGGGTAGGATTTTTATTGCTTTCATTTTTTTAGATTATAAGATTATAAGATTATAAGATTATAAGATTTTAGGATTTTTAGAATTGGTTTTTCATCACAATCAAATTTTGCTTTTTCAGAAAACGAAAATTTGTGCTTTTTCGTTTGATAACAATCTATTTTAACAATTCAATTGACAATAACATTGGCAATAAATTCTTCCGGTCTTAAAGTCTTACAGTCTTACAGTCCTAAAGTCTCAAGACCTATTCTTCTAACAACCCATCATCAACTGTATTTGGAATCGTAACTTTCAACAAAGGTTGACTTTCCATCGCTCTTTTAATAGCGAAAATAGCACCTTCATTTCTGGCCCAGCTTCGTCTTGAAATACCGTTATTCACATCCCAAAACAACATCGATTCTAAACGTCTTGAAGCATCAGCAGAACCGTCAAGCACCATCCCGAAGCCACCGTTGATTACTTCGCCCCAACCCACGCCGCCACCATTGTGAATAGAAACCCAAGTAGCACCTCGGAAACTATCGCCAATTACATTTTGAATGGCCATGTCGGCTGTAAATCGAGAACCGTCATATATGTTTGAGGTTTCGCGGTACGGAGAATCGGTGCCGGAAACATCATGATGGTCACGACCTAAAATAATATAACCAATTTCACCTTT
>CANHEA010000111.1 GCA_947459635.1 Flavobacteriaceae bacterium
ATTGATAAAACGTTTTGAATTAGATAGACCCGAGAAGAAATTCGGATCGCCTATTTCGTGGTCCGAAGGTGTTTACTTCTTAAAAGCGAAACTTAAAAACGGAATGGTAATTTCAAGTAAATTACTCAAACAGCAATAATTTCATTCTAGTAAACAATTGCCACCTAATACAAAACTATTAGGGGGTATTTTTTTTAGGTATACTTTGATAAAAAAACTGTTTACAACTTTTTAGTTAAACAAAATTAATTGAGGCAGCTGCTGTCGACAAGATATTCCCAAACAGATAAGTCATTTGGACAAATTTTTCAGGCTTGCTCAAACTAAAGTTCAGCGACAGAATATTGATGCGTTTTGAAAAAATTATGCTGCCTTTAAATGCTATTTTGTTAAAGACAAAAAAGCAGACAACAAAATAATTTCCATTTGAAATAATTCATCTTTTTTCCTTGAAAAACTAAAAACAGTAAGTTAAGATATTTCCGCAACAGCAAGATCAAAAATATGCATTTTTAAGCGACGAAATGCAGGATAGTGTAGACAAAATTTACGACTTAAAATAGCTGTTTATCAATTTAATACAAAAAATTTATAAAAATTATTTTAATCCATTTTAATTTCTTTCACTTAAACGATTTTTTAGGTTAGTTACCTATCATATTTTATAATTCTTGAAAGCAAAAATACATTCGCAATCCAAAATTTATGCTTAAACCAAATGAAAAATAAATTACAAATAAAAAAAGTATGTGGATACTTTTTTTATAAAAGTGCTTTTTTTAGTCTAGCACTAAACCTCTTTTTACTTTTATCCTTTAATACTTATGCCAATAAGGGTTCTGGCGATTATGGAAAGGCGGCTGCTACAATAATGACCAATTTTCCAGCTGGAGTTTACATAATCGACATGGGGCAAACACCTCAGACGATTAACAACGGTTTAAAACCATACGGACTAGTTTATGCATTGATCAATGCGGGAATTCCCGTCAATTGGGCTCTCGAACCTTCAAAAGCGAAAGATGGTATCGATTTTTACGCAACGACAGCGACCAATGGCAATAAAGCTTACAGAGGAGGTTCTTTTATTATTAATACTGTGGCGTATCCAGCAGCAGTTCCTATAATTAATTCGTGGAAAGCTGCAAATGTTGGATTAGTAGTAGACGGTCCTACTACTGCCAGTTTTATTGCACCGATATACAAAACATTAACGATTTGGCCAAGAGCTTTTTTGGATGCAACTAATGACGTGAGAATTATTCCATATTATAATAACGCAGGAGTACCTTCTGGCTCCTATCAGATAAATTCAGACCCGACAGATTTGCCATCTTGTGGAAGCACCATTGGAACACAAGATATTTATATTCTACCTCATGCTGATCCTCAAGATTGGGACGCTTCATTTGTCACAGCATTACAAAATTTTATCAATAATGGTGGCGCCATGTGGGCTGGTTGTCATGCTGTTAGTGCTATTGAGAATATACCTGGTTGTAATTTCTTAAGTTCTAGCGGACTGGTGTTATGGACAAATCATAATGACCCCGCGCCTCCCTACACATATAGAGATTCAGGAAACCCAGTAATGCAATTTATGAGCACTTTAGATAATGCAACAACGAGTGGTTCCGAGGAAATCTATTTGCCTAAAACAACATGGCGTGCCTCAACTTCTGTTGCAGTTTATGACCCTAATTACATCAATACGAATCCAAATCCGGATGTAAGCCATGTCTTTCCAACAAATCCAGCGGCGGTTGTCGCTTATGGTCCAGCTTTCGGTAACAAAGGCATGGTAATGTATGAAGCGGGACATAACATAAACAGCACAAACAATCAAAGCACCGCGACTGAAAGGGTTGCCGCTCAAAGAGCTTTTTTTAATTTCCTATTATTAGCTGGTAGTCAACCTTCAAACACTATTTTACAGCCAGTGGTTTCAAATCAATCCACCGCAACTTGCAGTGGTTTAGCATTTAATTCAAGCCCTATCGGCAGCGTCACAACCTACACATGGACCGCACCTACCGGAACTGGTTTTAGTGGCGGATTTGCTCAAAACATACCACAAATCAATATAAGCCAAGTTCTTACCAATACCACTTTAAATCCCGTAACAGCCACTTATATTGTTACGCCTAGAAACGGAAATTGTTTAGGCAATCCTTTTACACTAACCGTTACTGTATACCCATCTACTAATATGGTAGTAACCCCAACATTATCGTCTGTATGTCTTGGCAATAGCACCACAATAACAGCAAGTGGCGCTAGTTCCTATAATTGGTCCCCAAGTACTGGATTAAACACTACAACTGGCTCGACAGTAATTGCAACACCTACTGTTACTACAACTTATATAGTTACTGAAGCCGGAAGTAATTCATACGGTTGCAGCAATTCACAATCAATTACCATAACTGTAATTGCAGGTGCTATCGTAGCTAATGCATCTCCAAACCCAATTTGTATTGGCTCCACTCTTAACCTTTTCTCATCTGTGGGTGCAGGAACTTCTTCCAGAGTTCTGATATCAGAGGGTTTTAATGCGGCAACAAATAATTGGACAACTAGCAACACATCAACTGGAGGAATACCTTCTGAAGCAGCATGGACATTACGTCCTGATCGCTACAGAATTGATTGCAGTGGTGATCAATCAAGATTACGATCCAACGATAACAGCCAATTTTATCTTTCAAATAGTTGTGAACAAGGAAATGGTGGCACAACGCAAACCATCTTACAATCGCCAGTTATCAGTACGGTTGGGCTCACAACCCTTTCTATGAATTTTTATCATTATTTTAAATTTTTCACGGGAGCATCGGCGAAGGTGGAAGTATCCACCAACGGTACAACATGGACTACAGTTGCTAATTATAATTCAGCAACCATAGGTACTCGTAATAATTTTGCACAGCAAGTGGTAAACTTAAATGCTTTTGTTGGGAATGCAGTCTTTTATGTTCGTTTTAAATATGATGCCCCTTGGAGTTGGTATTGGGCAATAGATAATGTTACGATATCCGGAACTTCAAACTCACCTATCAGATGGACAGGACCGAATACTTTTGAATCACGAGAGCAAAACCCGGTTATACCTAACGTTTCTACTCTCAATGCAGGTGTATACACACTTACTTACACCGCCCCTGCTGGTTGTACAGCTACAACTACAGTAAATGTCACCGTAAATTCGTTACCGACAATTAGTGTTTTAGCAAGTCCTGCTTCCATTTGCATAGGCGAAAGCACGACAATTAGCGCAACTGGGGCATTAACATATAGTTGGACGCCTGACACCGGTTTATCAGCAACTGCCGGAAATATAATTACTGCAGAACCCTTAACGACAACGAACTACACGATAACAGGAACAGATGTTAATGGTTGCAGTAATTCTACAAACATTGATATAACGGTAAAAGCATTACCTAACATTTCTATTACACCTGCGTCTGCTTTAATTTGTACTAGCATTGGGACTGCATTAACTGCAAGTGGTGCAACAAGTTATAGCTGGTCTCCTTCAACCGGTTTATCTACAACAACCGGAGCTACAGTAACCGCGAGCCCCAATGTTGACAGTACCTATACAGTTACGGGTACAACAAATGGTTGTTCAAATACGGAAACGGTTTTTGTCGCGGTAATCCCTTCACCTCCTACCACTGGAGTAACCATATGTCCCGGAGAAACTGGTGCTTTGTCCTCATCAGCAATATGTCCTCCAGGAAATTCCATAACTGCCGGTCCTTCCAATGCAGGAACCGGAACTAGTTTAACTGCTGGAACAGGAACACTTGCTTGGACAAATCCAGGGAACGCAATATCAAGCAACAGTATTTTTGCAACAGTTGCCATAAATGGTCCTGGACCTCAATCGAGCCAATATTTAAGAACTACCAATTATGGCTTTAGTATTCCCCTCAATGCTAATATAATAGGCATTGCCGTTACAATCGGGCGTTATTCAAGCGACGTTAGAGCTGGTACTGATATTAAAGATCTTGAGGTAAACTTATTAAAAGGAGGAGCAATGTTTGGTTCTAACTATGCTGATACAACGATAGAATGGCCAAAAGGCCCTGCTATAAGTGCAAAAAACTATGGTGGAAACATAGATACTTGGGGTGTTAGTTGGAATCCTACTGATATTAATGATGTCAATTTTGGTGTCTCTTTAAGAGCAAGTAGTGATAACGACAGAATAGCTTCTGTTGACTATATGAGGATTTCTGTAACCTATACGATACCTGGAGTACTAAACTGGTTCACGGCAGTTAGTGGTGGAACTCCCATTGGCTCAGGTTCCCCATTTAACCCAGTTGGAGTTGCAAACTCTGGATTAGTTGACACCAACACACCTGGAACCTATACTTTTTATGCGGAATGTTCTTCAGACACTCGTTGTAGAACGGCAACTAATTTCACAATAATACCAAAGGTAGGAACACCATTGTTTTCCTTTGGCATTAGCTCTATTCGTTGTCAAGCTGCAAGTTTAGTAACTTACACAGCTACAGCAACAAGTTCAACTGGAATTACTTATTCCTTAGATGCCGTAAGTTTAGCTGGCGGAAATAGTATTATACCAGGAACAGGGGTAGTTACATTTACTTCGGGTTGGACTGGAACATCAGTCGTAACTGCTACTGCCGCGGGATGCGATGGACCAAAAATAACAACACACACCATAACGACGATTGGATTACCTGCAGTACCAGTAGTAGGTACCATTACTCAAACAAGTTGTTCCTCAGAAACAGGAAGTGTTGTTTTAAATGGATTGTCTGTAGGGGGCGTTTTAAATCCAGGCAATATTTCATATTCTGGAACAAGCCACTCTCTCTCTAGTTTGAGTCCAGGAATCTATAATTTTACAGTTACAAGCAACACATGCACCTCTTTCCCATCTGCAAATGTTATTATAAATACAGCTTCAGCGTTAGTCAGAGTTTGGAATGGAACAATTAACAACGATTGGAATAATCAACTCAATTGGTCTCCTAACAGTGTTCCTACATCCGATAACTGTGTCGTGATACCAAACGTGGCCAATGCACCTGTAATTTCAGGAACTGCTTATGCTGCATATGCCTATGGACTAACAATACAAAGTGGTGGTATTCTACAAGTAAATCCCTCGAATGCTATTACCGTTACAAATATTGTCGATGTAAATCCTGGAGGCCAATTTAACTTGAAAGATAACTCAAGTTTAATTCAAATTAATAACGTCGCCAATCTTGGAACTGTTAATATTGAAAGAATTACGCAACCGATGTATCGTTATGACTATACTTATTGGGGATCTCCTGTCACTGCGGCTTCTAATTTTACGCTTGGAATGCTATCCCCTTTGACGCTATCTGACAAGTACTTTAGTTGGATTCCGACAGTAGCCAATAGTTTTGGGAATTGGTTTTATGAGTCTGCTTCAACTGTTATGAACCCAATCAAAGGATATATCGTGCGGGCTCCGCAAACATTCTCTGCAAATATTGGCACAAAAGTCCCTTATACTGCCAACTTTTTTGGAACTCCAAACAATGGTGACATTTCCTGTCCAATCTATTTTGGTGGATTGCCATTATCCAACAACAATGATAAATACAATTTACTTGGTAATCCGTACCCTTCAGCGGTAGATGCGGAACTATTCTTGAGAGATCCCGCAAACGTGCCAATCATTGATGGTACCATTTATTTCTGGACGCACAACTCGCCACCAAGTGCAGCGAATGTTGATCCGTTTTACGGAGATTTTATCTATAATTACGCTGCGAATGATTATGCTTCTTGGAACCGATTGGGAGGAACTGGAACAACAGTAGCAGCGGGTTCTGGAGGTGCTGTTCCTAGCGGATTCATCGCTTCAGGACAAGGTTTCTTTACCAAAAGTACCGGAACAGCTACGAGTGGTGATCCTGTAGTATTCAAAAATTCGATGAGGGTAAACTTTAATAACAATCAGTTTTTTAGAAACGCAATTGTTGGAACTACCAACAGTCGATCACAAGAAAATGTCAACGAAAAACATAGAATTTGGCTAAATTTAGTTAACAATGGTGGTTCATTTAACCAGATTTTAGTAGGTTACACTGATGAAGCAACCAATGACTTTGACAGAGATTTTGACGGTGTTCGTTTTACAGATAATAACACAATCACTTTTTACTCGATAATTCCAAATAAGAATTTAGTAATTCAAGGACGGGGATTGCCATTTGACAATCAAGATCAAGTTGCATTAGGGTACAAATCGACCTTGAATGATACATTTTCTATCCGAATTGACCACTTTGATGGTTTGTTTGACAATCAAAATATATATCTGGAAGACCACTTGTTAAACATCATTCATGACCTAAAACAAAGTCCATATTCTTTTACTTCTGAAATTGGTTCATTTGATGATCGATTTGTTTTGCGATACACTACAGACGTATTTTTAAACACATCCGAATTCAATACTTCTGCCAGCTTAGTCGCTTCAATCAGTAACGGAAACTTTGAAGTAAAATGCAACGAGACAATGACGCAAATAGATATTTATGATATTTCGGGTAAATTGATAAAACGTTTTGAATTAGATAGACCCGAGAAGAAATTCGGATCGCCTATTTCGTGGTCCGAAGGTGTTTACTTCTTAAAAGCGAAACTTAAAAACGGAATGGTAATTTC
>CANHEA010000112.1 GCA_947459635.1 Flavobacteriaceae bacterium
ACACCTAATCCTATTATAGCTATTAATGTATTCATTTTTTTATTTGATAATTAACGATTGATGTGAGTTAAAATATTTTCCAAACTTGGCGTAATCAAATCTGTAATGGGTTTGGAGTACAATCCGAAAAAGAAAAGTACAGCGATGATGACCACCAATACAAATCCTTCGCTGAAAGTTACGTCGCTAAATGGTTTGGCATTGGTTTCTCCTAACATGGCGTGTTGAAACATTTTCAACATATAATATGCACCCAAAATAATCGTAGTTCCGCCCAGAATAGCAAACCCTAAATTAACTTGAAACAAACTATATAATACGGTAAATTCTCCAACGAAATTGAAGGTAGAAGGCAGCGCCACAGAGGCCAATACCAACAATAAAAACATCGATGTGAACTTTGGAGATTGGGAACGAATACCGCCCATTTCTGAAATCAACCGAGTTTCGTAACGTCTAAAAATAATTTCAGCCACAAAGAATAATCCAACAACTACAAAACCGTGAGAGATCATCTGTAAAACCGCACCACGCAATCCGTCTAAGGTCAAAGTATAGGCTCCAGCGGCAATCAAACCAACGTGTGCTAGTGAAGAATACGCCAATAATTTTTTCAGATCTTTCTGACGTAAGGCCACAATCGAACCATAAATAACGCCCGCAATACTCAATCCTATAAAAAGGAATTGATAACTCTTCGCTCCAAGTGGCGCAATAGGTAACTGCCAGCGAATGACGCTATATAGCCCCATTTTTAGCATAACCCCAGAAAGTAACATCGTACCAACGGTTGGCGCTTTTTGGTAGACTTTCGCCTGCCAAGTGTGAAAAGGGATAATTGGAATTTTAATCGCATAGGCTAAAAAGAAGGCAAGGAAAATCCAGAATTGTTGCGCGCATGACAAACGCAATTCATATAAGTCTTCCAACAGAAAACTGCCCGCTTGCAAATACAAATACACAAAGCCAGTCAGCATAAACAGCGAACCTCCTAAAGTGTAAATGAAGAATTTTACCACCGCTTTTTTACGATCTTCTGCATCGCCATTGCCCCAAAGCAAAGCGATAAAGTAAATTGGAATCAACGCCAATTCCCAAAAAATATAATATAAAAGTCCATCTGCAGCTAGGAAAGTTCCCGCCATGGCAAAAGACATAAATAGTATTAAAGAGTAAATGGCTTTTGAATTCTTAAACGAATTTCCAAATCCTGACAGAATAATCAGCGGAGTCAAAGCTGTTGTTAATAGCAACATGGTCAAGGAAAGTCCATCCGCTTTCAACGCAAACGAAATGTTTGGATTGCTAATCCACGGCGAAATGAAATCTATGTTTTGACCTGATTGAAATAAATTCAACAAATAAATAGAGAAGCCAAAAGAAGCAACGCCAAAAAGCAACGCCACTTTGGAGGCTAATTTATCTCCCGAAATATAGGTGGCTAATGCGCCGACCAAAAGTAAAATTAATACGTAAGTACTATCCATTAGGTATAATTTATTGTGCTAAAAATAAATACGAAATCATTCCAATTACTCCTAAAACAAAAGCAAACAGGTAAAATCCGGTATTTCCATTGTGTAATTTTCTTCCTTGCGAACCTAGTTCTAAAGTCACTTTGCCTAACCCGAAAATAAATCCAGATACTGCTGTTTCAATATAATCTCTAAAGAAACGTGACAAAGCATTGATTGGTTTTACAAACAAAGTTTCGTAAAATTCATCCACATAGTATTTGTTGTACAAGACTTTTGCTAAGCCTGTAATTTTCGCGTCTTCTTCAGGAACATTATTCTGTTTGATGTATTTCGAATAGGCAATACCAATTCCAACAAACGCTCCCACCAAAGCAATTCCCATCAACATATATTCGGTAGATCCGAAAGCGTGTTCTTCTGCTGCTTTTGAAAATAATGGTGACAAGTAGTGATGCAACCAAGTACTTCCTGGGAGATTTATCAATCCGCCGACAGCAGCTAAAGTTCCTAATACAATTAAAGGAAAAGTGATTAATCCTGGACTTTCATGCAAATGGTGTTTTTGTTCTTCCGTTCCTCTAAATTCCTTGAAGAAAGTTAAGTACATCAATCGGAACATGTAGAAAGCAGTTAAGATAGAAGCCACAGAACCAACTACCCATAAAACTTTATTGTGTTCAAAAGCCACCATCAAAATTTCGTCTTTCGACCAAAACCCAGCGAATGGAAAAACTCCTGCAATCGCTAAAGAAGAAATCAACATCGTCCAAAAGGTTATCGGCATTGCTTTTTTCAAGCCGCCCATGTTACGCATGTCCTGTTCTCCATGCAAAGCGTGAATCACAGAACCTGAACCTAAGAACAAACAAGCTTTAAAGAAAGCGTGAGTGATAACGTGAAAAACAGCGACTTCATACGCACCCAATCCCAAAGCCAAAAACATCAAGCCCAATTGAGAAACGGTCGAATATGCCAGCACTTTTTTAATGTCATTTTGAACTAGTCCAATTGTTGCCGCCACTAAAGCAGTTACAGCGCCAACAATGGCAATAATATTTTGAACCAATGGAGTCAAATCAAATAAGAAGTTCAATCTCGTTACCATAAAGATACCTGCAGTTACCATCGTTGCCGCGTGAATCAATGCCGAAACAGGTGTCGGTCCAGCCATTGCATCCGGCAACCAAGTATATAACGGAATTTGAGCCGATTTTCCGCAAGCACCAATAAATAAAGCTAATGCTGCAATCATAATCCAATTTGGATTAACATTTGAACTGGCTAAAGCAGACTTCAAAGAAGTAAAATCTAAAGTTGAAAATGCCGCTCCTAAAATAAAGATCCCGATTAATAAACCCAAATCTCCAATTCTATTCATGATGAACGCTTTCTTCGCGGCATCATTATATTCTTGATTTTTATACCAAAATCCGATGAGTAAGTAAGAACACAATCCAACGCCTTCCCATCCGATAAACATAACCAATAAATTACTTCCGACTACCAACGTAATCATGAAGAAAACGAACAAATTCAAATACGCAAAAAACGTATGCATTTTCTCATCATCGTGCATGTAACTAATGGAATACAAGTGAATCAAAGACCCGATTCCAGTGACAAACAACAACCACAATAAAGACAATTGGTCTAATAAAAACCCAAAATCAACTTTAAAATTGCTAATCTGAATCCAATCGAATAATGAAATAACAATCGGTTTATTGGTTTGCATTAATTGCATAAAGAAAACCAAAGTCACCACAAAAGAAACCACTACTGAGAGTGTTCCAATCGTGCCCGAAAGTGTTTTTCCCATTGCTTTCCCGAAGAAAACGTTGAGCAAGAATCCTATAAAAGGAGCTAAAACTAAGACTAAAGCTAAAGTAGTATCCATAGATTATTATCCTTTTAATTTTTTTAGATTATCAATATCAATCGATCCTAAATTTCTAAAGATCGAAACCAAAATCGCCAATCCAACCGCCACTTCCGCAGCAGCTACTGCCATCGAGAAAAACACGAACACTTGTCCTTGCGCATCTTGATGGTAAGTCGAAAACGCTACGAACAATAAGTTCACGGCATTCAACATGATTTCAATCGACATAAATACGATGATGGCATTTCTTCGGTACAATACCCCAAACACCCCGATGCAGAACAAAATCACGCAAAGGAAAATGTAGTTTTCGATACCGATTTGATTTAAAATATTATTCATTAGTTCTTCCGGTTTTTTCTTTTTTAGACAACAACACCGTTCCAATCATCGCCACCAAAAGCAAGATTGACGCATATTCAAACGGTACCATATATTCGTTCAACAATACTTTTCCAAGCACTTTTATCGATTGGTAATCTTCACCAGTCGACACATATTCGCCCACAATCGGTTTCGAATTCACGAAAATGGCAATCAATACCAAACAGATCAAGCAGAATAAAATGACCGCCGCCCAACGGGTGACACGAGGCTTATGCACTTCGTCTTCTTTATTCAAATTCATCAACATGATCGTAAATAAAAACAGAATCATAATCGCACCCGAGTAGACAATAATATGAACAATAGCAAGGAATTGCGAATTCAACAACAAATAATGTCCGGCAATCGAGAAGAAACAAATCACCAAATAAATCGCCGAGTGAATCGGGTTTTTAGTAAAAATCGTAAGGAAAGCAGTCGCTAAAGTAACCGCCGACAATACACAAAAAAGGATTAAAGCTATCGACATTAGTTTGCGTTTTTAAGTTGAGCATTTTTCATCGCCATTTCTAAAGGCATGACCAATTTGTCTTTTCCAAAAATGAAATCTTCACGCTCGTAGCTAGAAGGCACCAACACTTTCGAAGTGGTCAAGTAGATAGCATCTTTCGGACACGCTTCTTCACACAATCCGCAGAAAATGCAGCGCAACATATTGATTTCATAAATCGAAGCGTACTTTTCTTCGCGATACAAATGCTTTTCGTCTGCTTTTCGTTCTGAAGCCACCATCGTAATTGCTTCGGCTGGGCAAGATAAGGCGCACAAGCCACAAGCAGTGCAGTTTTCACGGCCTTGCTCGTCGCGTTTTAGCATGTGTTGTCCACGATATACTGGACTCATAGTTCGCACTTGCTCCGGATACTGAATCGTTACTTTGCGCGTAAACAAGTGTTTGATGGTAATCCACAAACCTTTGACAATGGCCACCAAATACAAGCGTTCTAAAAATGTCATTTCCTTGTTGGAAACCATCTTTTTGCGTCCCGATAAGGATATTGTTTCTATTGAAGTCATTTTTTATTTCTTATTTTTTTTCGAAGCTAATCCTGCTATCCGCTTTATCTTTTCCTGCTTAAAGAAAGCAGAAAAAGGATGCCGCTGCTATCAGGGCTAGGGCTTTTCGTACTTATTGTTTTATTCCTTAAATTTTAATTCTTGTATCCAATTTTTGTTCGTTCTGTTTTGTGTTCTCGTTTTTCAATTAATTCATCCAAATAAGAAAAAACCAATTCGATGTTCTTGTCATGATTGACGAGCTTCTTTTTAATTTGTTCTAGCTCCAATTTGATTAAGGTATTTTCAGACATAAAATCTCGCATTTTAACAAAGACCTCTATAATCCGAATACTTGTCTCTACCGCTTTTTCGCTATTGATTACATTTGCTAACATCATTGTTCCGTGTTCTGTAAAAGCATACGGAAGTGCCGACGAAAATTTTAATTTTCTGAGGTGGTCGCAATTTGCGACCACCTGCTCTTTTTCAAATTGGGTCAACTGAAACATAAAATTTTCAGGAAACCTAACGCTATTTCTCTTTACTTGCTCGTTCAACCTTTTTGTTGTCACTCCAAAAAGCTCAGCAAGATCTTTGTCAATCATGACTTTTTGATTTCTAATGAATAAAATTTTACTCATTATAATCTCGTTCGGGACGATTACTTCTTTCATAAAATCTGTTTGGCGTTGATAAAAATTTATTCTTTGTAAGGTGTCGCATTTTGCGACACCTATTTTCTTTATTGGCTTTGACTTTGGTATTCCTACCAACTTGATGTCGCAATTTGCGACTTCAAGATTTTACATTCCTAAATAAACTGCGATATCGTGTCTCAAAATCACAATACCCGTCACTATAATATTCGCTATCGACAATGGAATCAAAATTCTCCAACCCAAGTGCATCAATTGGTCGTAACGAAATCTCGGAATCGTCCAACGCACCCACATATAGAAAAAGATAAATCCACAGATCTTAATAAATAAAACAGCAATTCCAATTACATTCGCAAGGTTTACTCCCCAATTTTCTACAGCCCAAGCCATTCCCGGATAGTTATAACCGCCGAAGAACAACACCGCTAAAATCGTAGAAGAGATAAACATATTTGCGTATTCAGCAAACAAATAGAATCCCATTTTCATCGAAGAATATTCGGTATGGTAACCACCAATTAACTCTGATTCACATTCCGCTAAATCGAAAGGCGTTCTGTTGGTTTCTGCAAAGGCACAAATCAAAAAGATTAAAAATGATAGGGGTTGGTAAAACACATTCCAGTTCATCTCGGATTGCTGCAACGAAATTTCTCTCAAGCTTAATGTTCCTGTCATCATCAACAAAGCAATGACAGACAATCCCATGGCTACTTCATAAGAAACCATTTGCGAAGCGGCACGAACCGCTCCCATCAAAGAGAACTTGTTGTTAGAAGCCCATCCTCCAATCATGATTCCATAAACACCAACAGAAAGAATCGCAAAAATGTATAATAAAGCCACATTGATATCGGTAGCTTGAAGAATAATATCTCTGCCAAACAAATGGAATTTATCGCCCCAAGGAATAACTGCGCTGGTCATCAACGCAGTGCTCATCGCAATCGCAGGTCCGACAAAGAACAAAAATCTGTTCGGAGTATTCGGTTCAAATTCTTCTTTCGAAAATAATTTTAATCCATCGGCCAAAGGTTGAAACAATCCCAATGGTCCCGCTCTATTGGGTCCGATTCGGTCTTGCAACCAAGCGGCTACTTTACGTTCCGCCCA
>CANHEA010000113.1 GCA_947459635.1 Flavobacteriaceae bacterium
AAAATGGTCAATGCCAATCCAAAATTGGGGATTAATCCTCAACCAGTTCTTAACTATATTTGAAAAAAGGGTTCAACTTTAATTAAAAAGTCAAACCCTATTATTTTTTAACTTACACACTTTGCGGGATAGTGTCTTTTAAATGGAGAATTGTTTTCATTTGTTAGGTTGTTTTTCAGCAAGAATTCAGACGATTAAAATAGGCGTTTTTAGAATGAATTACAGATAAAGCAAGCGCTTCGTTGGTTTTATTGGTATTTGTGCTTAAAACAGATCAAAACACGCTTCAGACGTTCCCTCGCAGCACAGCAAGGAAGTTTGTACACTGATTTAATAATATAGAATGTGGTTCAAAAGCCGACTAAGGCTCAAATCGATTTAGTGCTTTGCTTTTTATTTACAGAAACAAAGATCATTTGCTAACAAGTTAATAAACTTGGTTGCTCTATGTTCTAATTCAATGTGTTTTAATTGATGACATTGTTTTCAGTTTTATAAGATGGTGTGCTCTTGGTAAATCCAATGCTAACGTATTCGAAAATAAAGAAACTGTTGCCTGTAAACTACCTTGGAATCGTAATTACCATTATTGGCAAAGTTGTCAGGATATCCTGTAAAAGGCCGAGCTGAAAGCACAAAACTAGTAGACATCCATTAAAGTTGCATTTCTAATCTTTGTTGCAAGTACGTAATCAGTAGAATAATAGACATTTTGATTAGTGCCTTTCGTATATCCTGATTTGGACTTGAATGAAAATATAATTCCGGCTGTCATGCTTCAAGAACAATTGATAAGTCGTAGTCGTTTTACTTCTAACTTTTTCATTGTTCGTAGAACAATTGTAAGCAAAGACCGCCTTTAATCATTTACCTAACGGTGTTGTTAAGACCAAAAAAGAAGGAGGCAATTTGCCTCCTTCTTTTTTTATTTCTCTTGAACTGAATTTCCTAGTTCGGTGTAATCTTTACGTTGTCAACTTCCCACGTGGCTGACTCTGACGCTGTTGATGTGTACTTAAATGCAACATAAACTTTGTTATTTCCAGGACCTGTATAGGCGTTAATGTTAATTGGACCAGATGAAGTCCAAACATAGTTCCCATTAATTGGAGATAATGTTCCAATAATTGGAGTCCAATTTGCGACAGTAGGATCTCCAATTCCAGTGTAATTATTTGATATTAGTACCGTCAGTGCATTCCCTGTAAATTTTGTGGCAGTATCAAAAGTTAGCGTAGCACCATTTAGTCCGGATAAGTTCTGATCAGGCGTAATTAACCAGTCTTCGTTGGCGTTACTCACGCTACTAGCAAAACCTGACATTTTTGCACACGCCCCTGGGTTTCCATACGTGGTAGAGGCTAACCAAACCTGAGATCCAGATTTACTATAATTAATCCAACCTCCATTAAAACCTCCATCAAACGATTCGCTGATAAGTGGTTTAAATCTAGCGCCAGTCATGTCAAGGTCTCTTTCAGTACGAACCATAAATTGGAAGAAATCTCTGTAACGAGTCATAACACCTCTAACTTTTCCGCTTCCTGTTGGTCTGTTTTTATATGCAAAGGTAGCGTATGAACTAACTCTCAAAGTAGTCGTGTTTCCAGATTGATCCATCAAAATATGATTGGTAGCCCCTCCAATTTGATTTGAAGCATCAAAATAAGTCGAGCTAATATCTGAGTCAGCAAACTGAACACCATCAAATTCAATTAATTTATTTAAGTAAGCATCATTTTGTGCCTCAGCAACAGAAGACAAGTGAATTACCAAGTCATCTTCGTTTGTTTTAGAGCAAGAAGCAGTTATAATACCTTTGTATTCTACTCCTGAAATTCTACCAACTTCATCGTCGCCAGAATCGGCAGGAGTGTTGTTATTATACAAAGAGCCAATTACTGTTCCACCGTCAATTTGTGCAAAATAGCGACCTTTCATATTGATGTAAACCTTTCTTCCTGGTTCGTATGCAGTATATAGATTATAATCATTGATGGGCATACTAAAACCAACACTATTATCTGTTGAAACAAAAGAAATGGCTTTATAGAAATTCCCGCCTTCATCGCTAGAAGTAACGTAGGCTTCGATAAAATCGTCACCAGCAACTCCGTTGTCAGTATAGGCAGTAGTAGCAGCATTGGCAGCGCTTGTGATTTGCTGTACAGTAACATTCGGTGTAAGATCAGCGCAAGTTCCATCAAGGTTTGGCGCTTCATATTTGTCAGGATTTGTACAACCAAACAAAGCTGTAAAAAGCACCGATGTAAGTATTATTCTGTAGTTTTTCATAATTTGTGAATTTTGGAGTTAACTAGTTTCCGTATAATTTAACATTATCAATTTCCCAAGTCGAGCCGTCGCTTGCGGTTGAAGTATATTTGAAGGCGATATATACAGTTTCATTTCCTAATCCGGCAAATTCTGAAATATCTAAAATACCAGAAAATGCATAATCATAGTTTCCAGGAGATAAAGTTGCCCCTGTTATTTTTTTCCAGGTTACTCCAACTGCATTTGGATCGCCTGCACCAGAGTAGTTGTTAGAAACAAATACCTCAATTGGTGCCCCCGTATATTTGTATGCGTTATCAAATCCTAAACCAACAGTTACGTATTTTGATAAATCTTGAGCAGGTGAAATCAACCAATCTATATTAGGATTGTTGGACCCACTATACCCAGACATTTTAGCGCAAGGATTGGGATCATTAGCATCATATGGATTCCCAAATCTAGGATCAAGAACCCAAGTTTCATCTCCAACTTCGCTAAATTTTACCCAAAGGTCGTAGTTTTCTTTAAAGGTTTCCTTATAAGTCGGTTTATCAACATAAGGTATATCAGTGTCTTCTTCTTTAACACAACTTATTAAAATGCTAGAAAAAAGCATCGAGAAGCAGATTATTTTAAACGTATTTTTCATAGTATATTTTATTAGAAATTAATATAGAAGTTAACAAAATATGTTCTTCCGTAACCATAGAAATATTTTGGACCAAACGAAGGATGTGTGCCAGATAACTGAATGGAATTACCTGAACCATCACCTAATGGAATTTGAGTAACATTATCAGTTTGGTATTCCTTATAGCTCGCTTTTCTAGATTGTTCGAATCCTCCTGTTTTGTATTTCACGTCAAAAACGTTGTTTATAGAAGCAAAGAATCCAAAAGTGTCATTTTTTATTTTCCAAGATTTTCCACCTACTAAGTTAATTAAGGTGGCTGGGTCAAACTTTTCTTGTTTTAAGACTCTTCGTAAAGATTCTTCTGTGATTCCGTCAAAAGTTGCGTTGCTATTGTCAGATACTGTAGTAAAATTATTCGTTCTAATTAAACTAGACACATCAATATAATTATCTGCTAAATAGTTTGCGTTTGCACCGACCCACCAAAATTTAGGATCTCTATATTCTAATCCAACAGAGTATGCTTGTTGAGGCATCCCTGATACTCTATAATTTTTGAGGTACGTACTACCAAAATCAGCAATTGGATTTGAATTTGTCGTTGTAGCTTGCGCATCATCATTTACGTATAGCTTCGGGTTGTTATCATAAGTATACTGACCATATGCAGCAGATGCTGTTGCCTTAATAGTTGATGTAATCTGGTATTCTGTCCCAAACTCTAATCCCATATGTTTCTTGTTGATTCCAGTCACTATTTCACTAACAAAAGAGTCTTCGTTTCCAGCACCTACAACTTGATCATCAAACACACCTTCTCCGTAGAAGAAAGAAACCTCTGACGCATTCATTATTTTATTGTAGTATCCTGTTAATCTTGCTTTAAATTTAGGCGCTTTAATAATATAACTAGCATCACCTCCCAATACAGTTTCGTTGGTTATGTCTGGGGTTGTGTTGTTGTTAATTCTTACGTTAGAAAAAACGTTTTTCATGCTAGGTGCTTTGGTCATGAATACACCATTAAAATCTAACATTTGACGACCAGAAATTTTATAAGTTAAACCACCTTTGAAACCAAAATTTTCAAAAATTAAGCTTTTACTTTTACCGAAAGAGTTGTTAGCATAAATACCATTTCTGTATTGACCATCTCTTTGATATTCTGATCGGGAGAACGTTTGTGCCAAATAGAAATCTGCTTTTTTGTATGTGAATTTAAATTGTGTAAAACCATTAACAACAGTAGCATTCAAGTCATATTTATATCCGTAAGCATCACCGACAACCACATTTCTATTAGAATTGTTTAAGTCTGATTGTGTTGCGTCTCCAGCGTAAAAAGTATTGATGTCAGTAAAGTAGCTACCTCCTAATAAATCTAGTAATTTCTGGTAATTTCTGGAATTTAGTTTTCTAAAGCTTACACCAGCATTTACAACGATGTTGTCTGCTAATGAAGAATTTAAATACGAGTTAGCATTCCATTGCTTATCGTCAGTTCTGTCTTCATAAAGAACAAATGAACTTCTACCACCTTGGTTGTTAATCATGTTGGTTCGATACATACTGAACCAGTTAATTTGACCATCATTCAAAAAGTTTGTAGCAGCCAAAATTGCTTGAGGGTTGTTGAAGTACTGTGCATTACCGTCAGCATCTAAGACTAAATTTCCTGTTGAATCAACTAGCGGATTTTGTGTTCCAGTAGCGTCTGGCGCGTAATACTCGGCAAGATTTAAAAAGTAACTTGGAAGGTTTTTGTAATACGTTGGGTCAGGATTATTTCCTAATTGATATCCAATACGGGTATTCCCAACAGAACCAATTTGGTAGGCGATGCTCGTAGTTAAGTTGGTTTTTTCATTAAGTTTCCAGTAATGCGTCAGAATGTTGATCGGTTCTTCCACATTTTTTACTCTAGAATTTCTTTTTTTACCGTCTTGCCATCCCCAATAGGAGTTGTACTCGATTCCTTTTAAATCATTTATTTCGTTCGTATTGGGAGAGTTTTTCCCTCTACTATTTTGTGCATAGATTGAAGTAAAGTTAAGCGAGTGCTTCTCATTAAATTTCTTTTCAACACTTGCAAAAACTGAATTTGCACCGTAATCTGTTCCTTCAAAGTAGCCTTCTTTAGCCCATCTTCTTGAAGCTGAAACCACAAATGCCCATCCATTGGTTCCCATACCTGAAGCATGTGTTCCCATCATTCTCCAACTATAGTTGGTATTTGTTCCTGAAAAAGACACCCTAGATCCTTTTCTATAGTTTGACGCTCTTGTGTTGATTTCTTGTGTTCCTAAAATACCTCCAAACGTGTAATCAGAAGGAGCCGAACCCATAGTAAATTCTTGATTACGAGTTGCATCATTTAATCCTCCCCAGTTACTCCATTGAGGTCTTCCGTCAAAAAGTTTGTTCATTACGACACCATTAATCATGGTTGTTCCATATTCGTTATCTAAACCACGAATTCTAAAACGGGCTTGACCCCAATTGAACGCGGCAGCTTGTTGAAAAGCATCTCTACTAGCTTGAAGTAAGCCTGAAGTACTCTCAGAACCACTATTATCATCACCTAAATCGTTTTCAGTGATGGTAATTAAACTCAATTGCTGCTCTTGTGTTTGGTCTTCTGCCAAGAGAACAGTCCCTAAATCAAGGGTTTTTCCCGACACGACCTCAACTTGAAGTAATTGATCTCCATAGCCTTGAGTCTTAATTTGTAATAATTGATTCCCTGGAGTTACGTCACTAAAGACAAACTTTCCAGCACCATCGGTCAAAACAGTTAGATTTGAATTTAAAATGGCAACAACAACGTTTTGCAGTGCTTTCTGAGTTTTTGAATCAACCACTTTTCCAGTTACTCCTGTAGCCGATTGTGCGAAAACAAAAACCACTTGCATTACAAATAATGTACTAATAACAAGTTTTTTCATAAATAATATAAATTAATTCGTCTTTTTATAAGAATAATTATTTCTTAACGGTTGCAAATGTACCTATTAAATTAATATTAATTACTTTTGGTGCCAAGTTTATGTTAAACTTAAATATAAATTAATACAAACATCACATGAGAATTAGAAATTTTGTAGCTCTTTTCGTTGTTTTATTCGCCATCAACGCTGCACAAGCTCAGCAGAAAAAGTTTATGGTGCATACGGTAGCGTTTTATAATTTTGAAAACTTATTCGACACCATCAATAATCCTAATATTGATGAGGAATGGTTGCCTAATGGCGCACAAAATTGGACTTCTAAAAAATACCACAAAAAGCTAGAAAACTTAGCACGAGTCTTGTCGGAAATAGGAACAACAGAAAACACTAATTCACCAACACTTATTGGTGGCGCTGAAATAGAAAACAGAGGGGTTTTAGAAGACCTAATCAAACAACCCAAATTGGTAGTTCATGATTACGGCATTGTACATTATGAATCTCCCGACAAAAGAGGTATTGATGTTGCTTTGTTGTATCAGAAAAAGCACTTCAAGCCTACAAGCTCAATCAACATTCCTTTGTTGATCTACAAAAAAGACAGCAATTCGAAAGAGA
>CANHEA010000114.1 GCA_947459635.1 Flavobacteriaceae bacterium
ACTGTGTAAAATTTAAAATTAAACAAAAAAATAATGGGGTTTTAAAACCCCATTATTTTTCTACTTACACAGTTTATGGTTTAGTACCGAAAAGAAAATCGGAGCTAATTACTCCGATTTTTTTATTTTATTGCCTAGCGGTTACATACTGCCTACTTTTTTTTATATCAATTACTTAAATTGAAACTGCATTCCAATTCTAAATTGTTCATCCCATTTCAAAGGGTCGATGCTTTCTTCTCGAAGGATATTAAAATACTGGAACTTAATCATGGCGTTGTAACCACTCATTTGATAAGCTAATGCGCCAGAAAACCGTTCTGATTTCCCTTTAACCAAATCGTTCAAATCCAATTCTTCATAGCGGACAGAAACGATGGTCTTGATGTTCTTTACAAAGTAATTGGCTTGAGCAATATAACCACCTGAAAGCACGTAGCCTTTGGTTTGCTGTGGCGTTAAATTTTGAAATAGCGGATCGTTTTCGTTTTGAGGTTCGGATTTGATTTGGTGAATTTCAAACTGGCCGGAGAATCCCATATATTGAAAAGAAGCGTCTAATCCGTAAACAAATCTTTTACCATCAATCACTTTGATGCCATATTCGCTAGTTGCATTGTCGGGAAAAACTTCACCTGCAGGTAATTTCTTATTCATAAATCTTCCATTGACTCCCAAAGAAAACATCGGAATTGGTGTGATTCGATCGTCAATTTCGCGGTAACGGTATCTTGATGGATACGAAATATCAAACCGTCCGATATATTCTAACTGTCCACTAGGATCATTCTCTCCAATTAGCGAAAGTTCGCCTAAACCAGTATAAGCGCCAAGATATAAATTGGCTCTTTGCTTCCAAAAGTTCTTTATCAAAGTGATGCCCACATCTCGTCGCGAAAAAATAGAACCTCGCACTAATTCCGCTCTTTGCCAATAAGGAGATGAATAGAAAGTGCTCATGGAACTTCGAGAATAATATACTTTTCCGTAACCCATCTCAACGTCTAGGAAATGAAATCCTTTATACGTGACATTGGCTTCCATCAAACCTGGGTTTTCGGGATCAATAGCTGCGCCTTGGTTATTCGCGGCCATATCGGCAAAATCGACTTTTACGTTGTATTCGTAGTCGCTTCCTACGCGTCCTTCCAAATCTAGTTCGGCGTCACGTAATTTAAAGCGATTTTTTGATCGATCTTCTTCCCCAAATTTCAATTGACGATCGTTGTAATAGGAGGAAAAGCTTCCAGAGATTTCTAAGATATGATTTCCATTAGTGATGGTAAGTTGTGCATTTGTTTTGGTGAAGCAAATAAGTCCTACAGCGGCAAGTAAAAATGATTTCATCTTAATTTTTTTCTGGGTTATTAAAGAAGTAAATACGCTGCATGTCATCACAAGTCACGACTAGATTTCCGATTTTGTCGAAGGCAAAACCTTCGGGATTGATTACTGGTAACTGCCATTTTCCAATCACTTCATAGGAAAGCGGATTTAATTTGAAAACAGTTCGGTCTTCATCACTTAGTAACCACAAGAATCCATCGTAAAAAGATGCTGCTGAAATATCTCGAGCAATACCAGATAAGTCCATTTGGTTTTTGATATTAAAATTCAAATCCAATTCAATGAGTGTTATTGGATTCTTTTCTGTTAACAAAATAAAAGTACCATTAGCTTTGTTAAATGTAAATGCTTCATAACCCGCATTTCTGCCACCTTGATATGGTACGTTTACGATTCGATTGCATTTTAGCGTTGTTCGTTCATAACAATGAATAGCACGATGTGTTTCATCTACGGCATATACAAAATTATCGTCGGCATAAACCGCTTCATAGTCACAATTCGCTTCGGCTATTTTGCGTAGAATTTCCCCAGCAGGATTAGTTTCGAATAATATTCCGTCATCACTCACCACGAAATAGGTATCAGATGCAGCGCTGTAGCAGATGTCGGAAGGCTCAGGAACTTGAGTTGCGAACCATTTTGTAGCCTTTAGTTTTGCAGTATGCTGCGACCGACTAGGCAATGCGAGCAATGTCAATCCAAATATCAAAATTATTGTAGTGTATTTCATTTGTGAGTTTCTTTGAGGATCAATGATCTGATGACTTTTTATAGCAATGGAACGCCTTCTAGAGTAACATTATCAAAACGGTTGTTGCCCGAAGTACTTGAAATCGTAGCACCTTCAAACGATACTTTTACTTTGAAATTGGGGTTGTTATCTACCTCAGTTATCGTCGAAAAATCCAAAAGAATCAAGTCTGGTATTTCGGCCGTAGTGTTGTGATTGATTTTAGACAATCCGGTTTGGATGAAATTTATTCCGTCGATGCTATAACTATAATTCTGCGTGGTTGCGCCATTATTTGGACTTCGCGCTGTGGCAAACTGCAAAATGATTTTTCTGTAACCTGTAGTTGGGACGTTGAAGATTAGATTTCTGGTATCACTTGGATTTCTTACTTTTAGTAGACTTTCAGCGGGATCGTCGTTTCTCGCATTGATGGTGTAACCGCCTGTGTCACCATCCATAAACCCGGCGCCAGTTCCATCATACGAAATTGTAGCCGTTGCTGAACTAGTTTGTAGATCCGGAGCAATTGCTGTTGAAATTCCAACTAGAGCATTAAAATTCCAGTAGAACATTAATTCACTAGAGGGATCAATGTTGATTACTTGTTCTTCTTCAATATTTCGGTCTTGCGTACAGGAACTCCCTAAAACAAAGAGAATCCCTAGACAAAAGAGTATTCTTTTCATGGTTATTTTTTTTATCAAAAATATATGAATACCAGTCCGTAGAAGTTATTCGTGTGTTATTTGATTGTAAAGTTTTTTGTTGATATTAACCTTTTTATAAAGTTAATTTAACGATGTCTGATTTTGGAAGATGGTTTAAACAACAATTTCTGGCTAATTATTCTTCTGAAAACTAACTGATAATTGCAATAAAATATAGCCTTTATATAAATATATCTCGATTCATTTTGCCTTAATTGTTCAGAATTCTGCTATCAATTTATTTTACCCAATCATAACATTTTGAAAATTTCGGATCGCCAATTTGATTCTAACTTTGCAGCAAGTTCAATAGAATCAGTAAACATTTTTATTAAAAGCTACGATAGTGAAAACTCCATTACTTTCAAATTCTAGAATTCTTCTTTTTGTATTTGGGTTTTTGTTTTGTTCAATTGGCAGCGAAGCCCAGATTACCTCATGGACATTTGATCCATTTTTAGGCACATTGAATAATCCTACTTCAAATATTGGAGCAGGAACCGCATCAGTGGTCAATTTAGGAGGAGGAACTGTTACGCCATTGACAAGGACAGGAATGGCGGGAACGGGTTGTGGTGTTCAAAGTGGCGTCACTGCTTGGGCGTTAGAACCATTTGACCCGGGAAGTAGCAATGAGTCTAATGGTGTGCAATTTAATAGTTCGACATCTGGCTATCAAAATATAACTTTTACTTGGGACCAAAGATATTCTAATACAGTAGCCAACACGGTACGACTTCAGTATACAACGGATGGTTCGACTTGGGTTTCTTTCACTATGACTGCTGGTAATACTACGTTTTGCAATGGAAGTATCAATGCCAATGGTTGTTTTGAAACGAATACCACTGGCGATGAATACAGAAGAACGACCGTGAACTTTAGTGCCATTCCCGCAGCTAATAATAATCCAAATTTTGGTGTACGACTTTTGGCGTCCTACTATCAAGCTACAGGACAGTTTAGACAAGTTTCTGCACCAGCTTTGATAGCCAATCCATCTGGAACATGGCGCTTCGATAATGTGAGTTTTAACGGAACTTTATTAACTGGTCCGACTGCTTCGGTAATTACGGGAGCGACTACGATATGTCAAGGTCTTACTGCCAATTTGAAAGTAACAATGACCGGAGGGACAGGCCCATTTACAGTAGTTTATACAGACGGAACGACCAATTTTACGGTAAATAATTATACAAGTGGTACCAATATTCCAATTACGCCAGCTGCGACAAAAACGTATACGATCGTTTCGGTTACCAACGCAAATGGTGTCGCTGGAACTGGAAATAGCGGTTCGCCGATAATCACTGTTAAGATAAATGCTGCAACTGTCAATGCCACAAATTTATCAACTTGCCTAGCAACTCCTTTTACGATGACTGGTGGTACGCCAGTTGGAGGAACTTATAGTATCGGAAGTCCATATGCTGGAGGAACCACAACGTTTACCTATTCTTATACGGATGTAAGCGGATGCCCTAAATCTAGTCCAACATATACTTTTACAAGAAATACCTCGCCAGTCATCACTTCTCAACCGTCACCTTCAGGAACGCAAACGGTTTGTCAGGGTGAACCTTTTTCACCAATAACTGTTGTGGCTACTGGTACTAACTTGGTTTATCAATGGTTTAGGAATACGACAAACTCGACGGTGGGAGGAACAGCGTTAACCGGATTTTTATATGTTCCAGAAGTTACGAATGGATCAAAGACAGATACTTATCTTCCGCGATCAAATGCGGTTGGAACTTTCTATTATTACGTAACCGTCACAAATCCGTGCACTAGCGTAAAAAGTGCATCGCCGGCAGCCGGTCCGTTTATAGTCTTGCCCGCTGCAGTGGGAGGGACCGCATCACCTGATCAATCAGTTTGTTCTGCCCCACCTTCTGATATAACACTAACTGGTTTTTCGACGTCAGTCACCAAATGGCAATATGCCAATGATTTTGCTTTTACGACGCCAATCGATATTCCTGCCAGTGCGTCTGCAACTTTGACATCGGGACAAATGGGCGTGCTTACAGCGACAAGATATTATAGAGCAGTTGTTGCAAACGCCACTTGCAACGCATATAGTAATGTTGTTACGGTAACTTATAATACGACAACATGGAATGGTTCTGCTTGGTCAAATGGAGTTCCGACCAGCGGGTCGGCAGTTATTTTTGCCGGTGACTATGTTTCCTCTGGCGACTTAAGTGCTTGTAGTGTTGTCATTAATTCTGGTAATGTAGTGTTCGGAAATGCAGTGACTTTTCCAAATCATACTTTGAGTATTGAAAATGGACTTACCATTTCTGGAGGGACGTTGACTTTTGAAAATAATGCTAGTTTGGTGCAAGTGAATAATTCTGCAAATATTGGCTCTATTACATACAAAAGAAATACAACGCCAATGAGCAGATATGATTACACGTATTGGTCGTCACCAGTCTCCAATCAAATTCTGGCAAACCTTTCGCCATTAACGTTATCTGATAAGTATTTTTGGTTTGATACCACTTTTTATACATGGACTGCCGTCACTGCACCTGGATTTACAACGATGGATGTGGGAAAAGGTTACATCATTCGGGCACCCCAAACATTTGATCCCGTAGCCACCACAATTTATCCTGCGTCTTTTAGCGGCGTTCCTAACAATGGAGATTACACTGTCAATATTGTAAAAACAGGCGCAAATGATTTGAATTGTATCGGAAATCCCTATCCGTCTGCTCTTAGCGCGAAGAAATTTATTGAAGGTAATACAGCTGCGTTTGGAGTTGGATCAGCTAACGGTACAACACTTTATTTCTGGACGCACAACACGCCAATTACCGGGAGCAACTATACCTTTAGTGATTATGCTGTGTATAATTTTTCAGGTGGAATAGGAGCGGGGACTGCCGTATCAGGAGCAAACAATAACACGCCGAACGGTATGATAGCGGCCGGTCAGTCGTTTATGATCAAAGGTATATTTGAAGGAACGACTACTGCAACTTTCAATAATTCAATGAGAGAAGTTGGAAATAACGGACAATTTTTTAGAACAAATCAAGCGGCTGTTCTCGAAAGAAGTCGAATTTGGTTGGAGTTGAAGAATGACGTTGGTGTTTACAAACAACTTTTGGTTGGTTATATCGAAAATGCCACAAACGATTTTGATAATGGATTTGATGGAGAAATTCTTGAAGCAGGAAATTCTGCGAGTTTTTATTCCGTATTAGATGAAAAGAAATTAGCGATACAAGGTCGAAATGTAGATTTCATGGTGGAAGATCAAGTTCCTTTAGGATTCAGAATTACTACTTCAGGTTCATTTGAAATCAATCTTTCGGACTTTGATGGATTGTTCGAAACGCAAGAAGTCTACCTTGAAGATACGATGCTAAATGTCATTCACAATTTGAAAGAAAGTGCTTATACTTTTTGGAGTGAAGAAGGAACTTTTGATTCTAGATTTGTGGTTCGATTTACGACTTCTACTTTAGGAAATTCAGTGTCAAATTTGGACTCCAATTCCATTATAATTTACAAAAATGTAGCACAAAAAATCAATGTTAATTCTGGTGTTAAGAAAATGAAAAGTATTCAAATTTTTGATGCACTTGGAAGGCTATTATGGTCAAAAAATAACATCAATTCGAACGAATTAACGCTACAAAATTTTACTTCAAATTCTATTTTACTTATAT
>CANHEA010000115.1 GCA_947459635.1 Flavobacteriaceae bacterium
TAAATTAAATACGCTATTTGTCTGTATTAAAAGTCCTACAGTCTAGTTTTTGAAAATAGGCGCAACATTAGGCTTTATGTTTGTATCTAAAGATTTTTAAAAATTGGATGGAGTTATTGAAATGCTCTTATTTTAAAAATAAAATTTCATTTGGATTTACAAAAAAGGAATGCAAATTTTAGAACATCAATTTTTCGGTTCTAATAGAGACAAATAATTTTAATTTGAGAATTCGAAGAAGGTAAAATATTTAAACAGCAATCAAAATAGTCAAATAATATTTCAACCACTTCATCATTTTCAAATTTTCAAATAGACACATTTTCAAATTCCACTATATTTGCCAAATGCAAATCTCCGTCATCATTCTCAACTACAATGTCAGATCATTCCTCGAGCTCTGTGTGCTCAGTGTTCAAAAAGCACTTGAAAACATTGAGGGTGAAATCATTGTCGTTGATAATAATTCTCCCGATGACAGCTGTGCGATGATGAAAAGCAGGTTTCCCGAGGTCACACTCATCGAGAACAAAACCAACGCTGGATTTCCAAAAGGCAATAACATTGGAGTTGCGCAGGCGAAAGGCGAGTATGTTTGTATTCTCAATCCAGATACGGTGGTGGCAGAAGATACATTTGAAAAAATACTGGCCTTTGCCGAATCCAAAAGCGATATGGGGATTGTGGGTTGCAAACTCATAGATGGAACAGGAAATTTTCTTCCCGAATGCAAACGCGGGGTTCCGACACCTTTTGTAGCCTTTACAAAAGTGACTGGATTGTATAAAATTTTCCCAAAATCGAAACTGTTTGGTCGTTATTATGCTGAACATTTAGATCAAAATCAAACCGGCAAAGTCGACATACTCGTCGGCGCATTTATGGTCATGAAACGCAATCTATATCTTGAAGTTGGCGGTTTCGACGAAAATTGTTTTATGTATTCCGACGACATCGATTTGTCGTATATGGTACTGAAAACCGGAAAATCAAATTATTATTTCCACGAAACAGCGGTGATTCATTATAAAGGCGAAAGTACGGTACGAGACGGATTATATATGAAGCGGTTTCGAGATGCGATGCATTTTTTCTATGGCAAGCATTTCAAAAAGTCCATTTTCTTTGATGTTTTTATGAGTATTGGCGCTTTCTTTTTCTCGTTACTAAAAAGAAGTCAAGCGGTTACTATCAAAAGAAAAATTGATCAATATTCTTTGTTTTCAACCGATCAGAATCTTAGATTAAAAGTTGAAAACTTGTTAGGAAAAAAAGTAGTACTGGCTGATTCTACAGCGGAAAATAGTCTAAATTCGCTAACGAACAATGCAGGCGAAAACATTGAAATTATTTTTGACAACAATCAATTGAGTTTCAAATCGATTATCAATTCCTTGGAGCGCTTCAGAAATAAAGGATTTACTTTCAAGATATTACCTCAAAAAAGTGATTTCATTATCGGGAGTAACAGCAGTAATGATCGAGGTGAAGTATTGCACTTAAAATAGACAAAGTGTAATTTAGGCATGAAAAATTAGATAATTCTCACAGAAGAAGTATTTATTTTATTATTTTCGCAAACAGAAATTAAAATTATCCCTTGAGGTTAACTATATGGCAAGATTTGAATTAAAGCTTCCCAAAATGGGAGAAAGTGTTGCAGAAGCAACCATTACCAATTGGCTAAAAGAAGTTGGAGACCGAATTGAAGTGGACGAAGCGGTTCTTGAAATTGCGACGGACAAAGTCGACAGTGAAATTCCATCAGAAGTTTCCGGTATTTTGGTAGAAAAGTTGTTTCAAAAAGACGATTTAGTTCAGGTGGGTCAAACTTTAGGAATCATAGAAACCGAAGGCGGAACTGCCGCGGTAGTACAAGAAACGCCAGCTGTAGTTGAAGTGCCAACGCCAGCTGCTCCTGCAGTGGAAGCCGTTGCCAAAACCGTTGAAACTGCCAGAGAATTTGTAGCGGCACCTGCTGCAAGTCAACCCCAAGATTATACGCATTCTGAGAAATTCTTTTCGCCTTTAGTACGCAACATTGCCAAAGAAGAAGGCATTAGTGTTGCCGAATTAGAATCGATTGCAGGTACGGGAAATGAAGGTCGCGTGACCAAAAACGATTTGTTAGATTACATCAAAAATAAAGTGAATGCTCCAGCTGCGGCAGCGCCTGCACCCGTGGCTCCAGTAGTACCACAACCAACAGTTGTCACTCCAAGTCCAGCTGAAGCAGTTCAACCGACAACTATTCCTACGCCACAACCGACAACCGCTAAGGCAGTTCCAGTTTCTGTAAACGGTCAAGACGAAATCGTCGAAATGGATCGTATGCGAAAGTTAATTGCGGGTTATATGGTACAATCCGTGCAAACCTCTGCACACGTTCAATCGTTTATCGAAGTGGATGTAACAGCGATTTGGGATTGGAGAGAGAAAAACAAAAATGCATTTGAGAAAAGAGAAGGCGAGAAGCTGACTTTTACCCCAATATTTATGGAAATCGTAGCGAAAGCGTTGAAAGATTTCCCGATGATGAATATTTCTATTGATGGCGATTACATCGTCAAAAAGAAAAACATCAACCTTGGTATGGCGGCGGCGTTACCTAACGGAAATTTGATTGTGCCTGTCATTAAGAATGCAGATCAATTGAATCTTCTTGGGATGGCCAAAGCGGTGAACGATTTAGGTAACCGTGCGAAAGCGGGAAAACTAAAACCAGATGATACCCAAGGCGGAACTTATACTGTGACCAATGTGGGAACCTTTGGAAGTGTGTTCGGAACACCAATCATCAACCAACCACAAGTAGGAATTTTGGCTTTGGGCGCGATTCGTAAAGTGCCAGCCGTTATCGAAACGCCAGAAGGTGACTTTATCGGAATCCGTAAAAAAATGTTCTTGTCGCACAGTTACGATCACCGCGTGGTAGATGGTGCTTTGGGAGGAAGCTTTGTAAAACGCGTGGCGGAATATATGGAGGCGTTTGATGAGGACCGATCTTTTTAATTAATAATTAATAGTTAATAATTAATAATGAAAGCCTTTTCCACGGAAGAGGCTTTTTTTGTGAGAAGTTGCATGTAATATTAATTTGTTTAC
The DNA here is from genome assembly GCA_947459635.1 of Flavobacteriaceae bacterium. Taxonomy (GTDB): domain Bacteria; phylum Bacteroidota; class Bacteroidia; order Flavobacteriales; family Flavobacteriaceae; genus Flavobacterium. The sequence continues at coordinate 3,106 of CANHEA010000115.1, forward strand.
TTTTATTTTCTAATGCTCTTTTTATGAAGCTACTTTATCTATTACTTTTTGTTTCTGTTTCACCATTTGTTCTTGCGCAGAGTGTAACGTTAGATACTGCTTTCGGAACTGGTGGTAGGGTTATTAATAACACTATTACAAGTGGTCAAGCAATACAATTGCAAGGTGATGGAAAAATAGTGTCGTGCTATCTTTCAGACTTTTCAATCGCAGGAAACGTGAATTTGGTGAGATTTAATATTGATGGAAGTATTGACAATACATTTGGTAATAACGGATTTGTCAATACAACAGTTGTAAATGAAAGTGGTGGCATCAATATGATGAAGATACAGTCCGACGGAAAAATTTTGATTACGGGGACTTTTTCTTCCAATGGAACTGCAAATGGAAGTTATTTTGATTTTTGTACTGCTAGATTCAATCCAGATGGTTCAATTGATACCGCTTTTGGAACTAATGGTTATGTCAGAACAGGTTTTCAAGATTTAAGTTTCGACACTTCGACTGCCATCGAAATTCAAAATGATGGAAAGATTTTAATAGGAGGATATTCTAGTGCTTCTTATTTGGTTTCAGAGAATTATTCATTTGATTTTGCTGTTATTAGATATTTAAGCGATGGCACTATTGATACTTCATTTGGATTAAATGGTAGATTTTTGCACAATTTCGGTAATTGTACCGTACCATTGTCGAGTACTTTTTCAACTGATTATGTAACTGCTATCAAGATAAATACTGCAGATAAAATAATTATAGCAGGTATAACAAATGTGAATGAGTCATTAGAGGATTATGATAATTTTGGATTTATTTGTTTAAATCCCAATGGCACACTCGACACCAGTTTTGGTACAGAAGGACAAAAGGTAGTTGACTTTGGTGCTAAAGATTATTTCTGGAATTTGAAGCTTACCAATGATGACAAAATTATAGCAACAGGAAGTTACGGATATACGACAATTGACGGTAGTTATGCAAAGATTGCAATTGTAAAACTATTAGAAAATGGCAATTTTGATTCAAGTTTTGGCAATAATGGAATTGTATTGGCGAATAGAGATTCGTCAAATTTGTTAGATACAGCAAGTGATTTGGTTATTCAACCTGATGGTAAAATTATTTGTTTTGGGACGACCGCCCAAGATGCAGCAGGTTTAATAGGTAATTTGCTATTAATAAGATTTAATGCAGATGGTACTATAGATTCTACATTCAATAATGTTGGATATAAAGTGGTAGATTTTGATAATTCTAGTGTCTCGGGCAATTCATTTGTAATTCAAGAAGATGGAAAACTGGTATGTGCTGGATCAATTGATTATTCAATTGGTTGTTTAGCAAGATTAGAAGTAAATAGCTTAAGTACCAATACATTTGAAAGTACTCCCTTCTCTATTTATCCAAATCCTTTTACAAACAAAATCAACTTAAGTCTAAATCTTGATCAATCAGAAACGCTTTCCGCTAACTTATTTGACTGCAACGGGAGAAAAATTCAAAACATAATTCAAGACAAATCATTTCCATTTGGAAAGAGTACTTTCGAAATCCAAATGCCAGAATCACTTGCCAATGGTATTTATTTTGTCAGCGTTTTCAATGGAACTAAAAACACTACTTTGAAAATCATCAAATAGTATTTTAATTATTCTTTGTTAATTCCAAATCCTATATTTGTAGCCCTAAAAAACAACAATGGAACTCAAATTAAATAAACCCATTTGCTTCTTCGACCTAGAAACGACGGGCATTGACGTGGCGAAAGATCGCATCGTCGAAATCTCAATTCTTAAAGTATTTCCCAATGGGAACAAAGAAAGCAAAACCTGGTTGGTCAATCCAGAAATGGTGATTCCACCACAAGTCGTTGCGGTGCACGGCATCACGAATGAGAAAGTGGCGAATGAACCAACTTTCAAGGAATTGGCGACTCAGATTCACAATATGATTAAGGATAGCGATTTGGGTGGATTCAATTCGGATCGTTTTGATATTCCACTGTTGGCGGAAGAATTGTTGCGTGCGGGTGTCGATTTTGACATGAAAAGTCGTGTGTCTGTGGATGTGCAAACCATCTTTCATAAAATGGAAGAACGCACCTTGAGTGCCGCACTGAAGTTCTACTGTGGTAAAAGTTTAGAAAACGCCCATTCCGCCGAAGCTGACACCATGGCAACTTACGAAATATTAAAAGCCCAATTAGAACGTTATCCTGAATTGGAGAACGATATGAAATCCTTGGCGGAGTTTACCACCAGAAAACGTTCTGCGGATTTTGCTGGATTTATCGCATATGACAAAGATGGGGAAGAAATTTTCTCATTCGGTAAACACAAAGGCGCCAAAGTAGAAAAAGTATTAGAAGACGAACCGGGTTACTTCGGTTGGATTCAAAATGCGGATTTTCCATTATATACGAAGAAAGTACTCACAGCGATTAAGCTGCGAAAATTAAACAATAAGCTGTTGTAAAGAGTTGCTGAGTTTCTGAGTGCCTGAGCTGCTGAGTTTGTTCTTGTTAATCAGAAACCCTAGCCCTGATAGTAGCGATATCCTTTTGCGCCGGCGTTCGGCGTAAAAGATGTAGCGGATAGCAGGTTCCCGGCTCCTCAACCTACAACTTACAACCTACAACGTACAACAATGAAGCTCATTTGCATCGGGCGAAATTACGCCAAACACATCGAAGAATTACAAAACGAAAGACCTGACGAACCCGTTGTGTTTCTCAAGCCGGATTCTGCTATATTATTGAAGCAACATCCGTTCGTGATTCCCGATTTTTCCTCGGACATTCATCATGAAATTGAATTGATTGTCAAAATTAGCAAAGTCGGAAAATATATCGAACCCAAGTTTGCACACAAGTATTACGAAGAGATTAGTGTTGGGATAGATTTTACCGCGCGCGACCTCCAGCAAAAACTCAAAGACAAAGGCTTGCCGTGGGAAAAAGCCAAAGCTTTTGACGGTTCAGCGGTTATTGGTAGCTTTATATCGAAAAAACTTTTTAGTTCGTTAGAAAGTATTAATTTTGAACTCACCAACAACGGAAAAACAGTTCAAAAAGGTGATTCTAGCCTGATGCTGTGGAAAATTGATGAACTCATCGCGTACGTTTCTCAATACTTTACACTCAAAATAGGAGACATTATTTTTACTGGAACACCAGAAGGCGTTGCAGTCGTTCAACCCAATGATGTCCTGGAAGGATTCATTGAAAATAAAAAAGTATTCAGAATAAATATTAAATAA
>CANHEA010000116.1 GCA_947459635.1 Flavobacteriaceae bacterium
TTATCAACACCTTCCACATCCATCAACCAAGATTCATAGGTCGGTAACGCTTCTTCGGTAATGGTATCACCAACCATCGCTACCCAAAAATCATAAGGCAAGTCTTTGGCTAATTCGCGAAGTTCTTTCACTTCTTCAAAAAATGTATCGCTTTCAGAATTTGGTAAAAAGTCGGTCGGTTGCCAAATTTTTTCAACAGGAATCAAGTACTCTTCCATGAAACCCTCTACTTTGTTTTCTAGAAACTGCATGACTTCTAGACGAATGTTTTTTATAGACATTATTAATTTTAGATTTTAGATGTTGGATTAGCGATTTCTAATGTCCAAATCTATATTTATATCAGTGAATTTACAATTGCTGTTTCTGTTTTTGTCATCAATTCCTCAAAAGAAAAATCTTTGACTGCCATTGGCTTATGAACGGTAAAGGTAAGGCGATTTCCCAAACCTAAGGGGAAAAATCCAAATTTTACTAATTTCCAAGAGCCATTTATTGTGATTGGAACCACATAAGCGGAAGGTGCATATTTGCATAATATTTTTAATCCACTTTGCGCAAATTCCTTTGGTTTTCCGTCTTTACTTCTTGTTCCTTCTGGAAAAATAACTGCCGTACGTTTGTGCAATTCGATATAGTCGGCCAATTTCTTTATCGTTGGAATGGCTTGTTTCGGATCTTTTCTGTCGATCAAAACTGATCCGCCATGATTTAGATTATAGGATATACTCGGAATGCCTTTACCCAATTCTTTTTTACTCACAAACTTGGGATGAAACTTCCTCAAAAACCAAATGATTCCAATAATGTCGTACAAACTTTGATGATTGGCAACGACAATAAGCGGCGTGTTTTCTGGTATATCCTCTCTGTTTTCAAATTTGAAAGTAGTGCCAATAACATTAGCAACGCGCAACAAACAGAAATTTAAGTAATCAACGCTTTTTTTATGTGCTTGGTAACCAAATACATTAAAACAAACCCACTGAATCGGATGAAAAACAATCAAACCCAAAAAAAACAAAAGCATGGCTAGTGCAGAGAGAGGATAAGAAAGGATTTTTTCCATTTAAAAAAATTTTGCCAAAAATACTAAAAATAATTTCTTTTTCAATCGATTATCTATCGAGAGTTGCGCTTTGATTTAACAATTGCTATAGAAAATCCTCAAGCTCATCCACAGTTTAAATTATAAGTTTGAATTGTAAACGCCAAATAACTCTATCTATCATGCTACGCAACCTTTATCTTCAAAGTATTGTTCTTTTTTATACTACTCTCATCTTGGGGCAAATTCGCAAACAACCCAACATCCAATTCGAAACAAATTATATTGACGCCGTAGACCATTGGGTTGTTTTGCCCCAAAAAACTACCGACCTAAATTACTTATTGGGCTACGTTTATTTGGATGAGATTGTTGGTCTTACTTTTGCCTTTTATGGTGAATTGTCGGTAGATTCCTTTTCGGAGTGGAAACTTCAGGAAAATTTACAATACTACATTGTCAAAAGCGCACTAGATTCGAAAACACCTCGCATCCACCTGCTGACAAGGAAGGAAACAAACAAGCTTAATTTGCCAGAAAAACCGCTTTGGCTCCAATTGTTTGACCATCGTGAAAAAACTCCAGAACAATTGGTGCTTCAAGCCTATCATTACAATAAAGCAAGCAGAAGCGACTTGGCTCTGCCGATTTTAGAAAACGTGTTCTCGTCAAAACCAAAAACCAAAAATCTAATTTTCGAATTGTGTTTTGCCTACAACGCAGTCGGGGAATATGAAAAAGCCATTGACCTTTTAAGAAATGAACTCAAACACGACGCAAAAAATTATATGCTGTATCGAGAACTCGGATTTGCCTTATTGCAACTAAATGAGTTTGAAGAAGCTGAAAATCTCTATGAACAAGGAATGAAGATGTGCGAAAACACAACGCATCAAAGAGAAATGGCTATCGATATGGCGCAAACATTTTTTGCCATAAAAGATGAAAAAAGATTTGAAAAATGGGCTGCCATTTTGAGAAAATGACGGCAAAAATTAGATGGGTTGCAAATAGAAATCAATGCTGATAACTTTTTAAAATCGCCAATTTCTAGCCTTGGAACTTGACAAAAAAGGAAGTATTTTTACGAAAAATAAGTGTATCATAAATGAAGGAAAAGATGAGTTCAGAAAAAGAAGCCAAATTAAAAGCATTACAACTAACGCTTGACAAACTTGACAAAACTTACGGAAAAGGAACCGTAATGAAAATGGGAGATAGAGCCGTTGAAGAAGTAGAAACTATCTCTTCCGGATCTTTAGGATTGGATTTAGCATTGGGAGTAAATGGCTATCCAAAAGGACGAATTATCGAAATTTACGGACCAGAATCTTCAGGAAAAACAACCTTGACTTTACACGCGATTGCCGAAGCTCAAAAAGCGGGCGGCATTGCTGCTTTTATAGATGCGGAACACGCTTTCGATAGAAATTATGCAGAGAAATTAGGAGTCGACATTGAGAACTTAATTATTTCCCAACCAGACAATGGTGAACAAGCACTAGAAATCGCTGAAAATTTAATCCGTTCTGGAGCTATTGATATTGTAGTAATCGACTCGGTAGCAGCATTAACTCCGAAAAGTGAAATTGAAGGCGAAATGGGTGATTCTAAAATGGGATTGCACGCGCGTTTGATGTCGCAAGCTTTGAGAAAATTGACTGGAACAATCAGCAAAACGCATTGTACCGTATTTTTTATCAACCAATTGAGAGAGAAAATCGGAGTGATGTTTGGAAATCCTGAAACGACAACTGGTGGAAATGCTCTAAAGTTTTACGCGTCGATTCGATTGGATATCCGTCGTTCATCTCAAATTAAAGAAGGTGACAACGTAATCGGAAACAGAACGAAAGTAAAAGTAGTGAAGAACAAAGTTGCGCCGCCATTCAAAACAGCAGAATTTGATATTATGTATGGCGAAGGTGTTTCAAAAACAGGGGAAATCCTTGATTTAGCTGTTGAATTTGAAATCATCAAAAAAGCAGGTTCTTGGTTTAGCTATGGCGACACGAAATTAGGACAAGGTCGAGATGCGGTGAAGGTTCTCATCAAAGACAATCCGGAATTAGCAGACGAACTAGAACAAAAAATCAAAGCTTATATAAAAGATCATGAAGCATAAAAAAGAAACCCGATTCGTTCGGGTTTTTTTATGCTTTCGATAATTGTGCATGAATGACTTCAAAAACTTGTTCTTTGACTTCTTTGATGTCTTTCTTATTCTCGATGGTCTTTCCGGTAGTATCCGTTAATGGATGAATAAAAACCCGCATTAAACCTGGGCTTCCGCTAAAAAAGGTGTACGAAAATCTTTTTTTATTATCCATAAAAGTCAATGGGATAATTGGAATTTGATGCTCAATCGCCAATCGAAATGCGCCGTCTTTAAATTCATCTAACACTATCGATTCGTCTGCCGGAACGCCACCTTCTGGGAAAATACAGATACTCAACCCTTGACTCAATCGCTTTTGCGCTCGGTTGAAGACTTCCATTCTGCTTCGTGAACTATTTCTATCGACTAAAATGCAGGTGCGCTTGTAGAAAAATCCAAAGAGCGGAATCTTTGCTAATTCCTTTTTCCCTACAAAAACAAACGGATTTTTAACAACGGCTAACATCAACATAATGTCGGTCATCGAAGTGTGATTCGCTACAAACATATAACTTTTGTCCATCGCGATTTCTTGTTCAGATTTGACTTTCCAGTAAAATCCAGAAGTTATCAAAATGCACTTTGCCCAAATTCTAGCCATGACAAAAAAGTACCGATACCATTCTTCTTTTAATATGGAAACCACCAAAAACGGAAACATAATTATAATCGGAACTCCCATCATCAGGTAAAACCAAATGCGCCACAGCACCCAAAAAATAATTTTTATGATTTTCATGTCTTCAAAAGTAAGAATTCAATCCTTAATTTTCTCAAATCATTTACCTTTGCCAAAATTTAGTAGACCATGGCCAAAATACTTACCGGTATTCAAAGTACAGGAACTCCACATTTAGGAAATTTATTAGGAGCAATTATCCCAGCAATCGAATTGTCGAATAAGCCGGAAAACCAATCTTTTCTTTTTATCGCTGACTTGCATGCGATTACCCAAATCAAAAATGGAGACGTATTGCGTCAGAACAATTACAGTACTGCTGCAGCTTGGTTGGCTTGTGGACTAAATATTGAAAAAGTTATTTTTTATCGTCAATCTGATGTTCCGCAAACTGCTGAATTGTCGTGGTATTTGAGTTGCTTTTTCCCATATCAAAGATTAACCTTGGCGCATTCGTTTAAAGATAAGTCAGATCGTTTGGAAGATGTCAATGCTGGGTTGTTTACATACCCAATGTTGATGGCCGCAGATATTTTATTATATGACGCTGAGTTTGTACCTGTGGGAAAAGACCAGTTACAACATATCGAAATTACTCGAGATGTGGCAGCGCGATTCAACCACCAAATGGGAGAAACGTTCGTCTTGCCAGAAGCCTCTACGCAAGAAGAAACCAAATATGTTCCTGGAACGAATGGTGGAAAGATGAGTAAATCGGCCAATAATATCATCAATATATTTTTAGATGATAAAGCGCTGCGCAAACAAGTCATGTCGATTGAAACCGACAGCACGCCATTGGAAGAACCAAAAGACATCGAAACTTGTAAAATTTTCGCCATCTATAAACTCCTTGCTACAGAAGATCAAATTGCAATCATGACTGAAAACTATGCAAACGTCAATCGGGATTACGGTTATGGTCATGCCAAACAAGCTTTGTTCGAATTGATTTTGGAAAAGTTCAAAACCGAACGCGAAACGTATAATTACTACATGAATAATTTGCCAGAAATTGATGCCGCTTTGCTGAAAGGTGCTGCAAAAGCGCAAGAAGTTGCCAATGGTGTTTTGGCAAGAGTTCGTGAGAAATTAGGATTTCGTTCTTAACTAAATAGCTTCATATAACTTTCCTGGTAAAGGACGAATCACGCCTTTCAATTCCATATTGAGCAGAATGCCTGAGATTCTAAAAATCGGAAACTCGCATTCCAAGGCAATGATGTCAAGCATTTCTTTTCCCCTTGCAATAAGGAAATCGTAGGTTTTTTGTTCTTCTGAATTCAGTTCAACGAAAAGCTGCTTTTGAATTGGTTTTGCTTTGGTTTCAATATCCCAATTCAGTTGAAAAATCAAATCAGCCGCACTCGTCAATAAATTCGCTTTTTGCGTTTTGATCAACGTGTTGCACCCTTGGCTGTAATAATCGCCCACTCTTCCTGGCACTGCAAAAACATCTCGGTTGTAGTCGTTTGCAAGATTAGCAGTGATTATTGAGCCTCCTTTATCGGCAGATTCGATGACAATGGTGGCTTCTGAAATGCCCGCAACAATGCGATTTCGACGCACAAAATTCTCCTTTTCTGGATTAGAGGTACTCCAAAACTCCGTCATAAAACCACCGTTCTCTTCAATGCGATGCACGTACTTTTTATGAATCTTAGGATACACTTGATTCAAGCCATGCGCAACAATGCCGACGGTTTGCAAGTTGTGTTCTAAAGCGGATTGGTGGGCTAAAATATCAACACCATAGGCAAATCCGCTTACTATTACTGGGTCTAATGGTGCCAAATCTGCAATCAGACTTTTGCAAAAGTTCATGCCGTACGAACTAATTTGCCGTGTCCCAACAATGCTGATCGTTTTTCTATTCTTAAGTTGAATGTTTCCCGACGAGAACAATAGCACAGGGCCATCAATGCAATGCTTCAGTCGATCTGGATAATTTTCATCAAGGAAGTAGGAAACCGCTATTTGATTTTTCTCTATGAATCGCAATTCGGCTTCGGCTTTTAGAAAAATAGACTTGTCCTTTAGATTTTTAATTAAAACAGTTCCAATTCCATCAATTGAATTAAGAAGAGTAGCTTTGGATTTGAAAATCTGGGCGGGTTCAGAACAATGAGAAAGTAGTTTTTTGGCGACAATATCGCCCACACCTTCTACTTTTAGCAAGGCTAATACATAAAATAAATCTTCGTGGCGCATAGTAAATAATTGAAAATGAAAAGTATAAAAATTATCCCAATTGTTAATAAAAA
>CANHEA010000117.1 GCA_947459635.1 Flavobacteriaceae bacterium
ATTCCTTTACTTCATTGGTTAAAGCAATAATTTTGAACACCTTTTGCTCATAGCGTTGTGTATTCGCAATCATGATTATCGCTAGCAAAATCAAAAAAACGATGAACCTCCAATTCTTAGCTGCATTGGCTTCCTCGTTGATTAAGAACCTCGCTTTTAATATGCTGTAAACCCCGTTTTTCATCCTTACAATTTTTCTGCAATTCTCAACTTGGCACTTCGAGCTCTATTATTGATCTTAATTTCATTGGCATCTGGCACGATTAGCTTTCCAATGGTTTTGAATGGAACAGAAAAGTTTCCGAAAAAATCTCGTTCTGGTTCTCCTTCGAATAGGCCGTTTTTGATATATCTTTTAACCAATCGGTCTTCTAAAGAATGATAGGAAATCACACTCAATCGTCCTTCAGCATTCAATATTTCCAATGATTGTTCGAGGAATTCCTTCAAAACTTCCATTTCTTGATTGACCTCGATTCTTATCGCTTGATACATTTGCGCCAGAATCTTATGGCTTTTGTGCGCTGGTAAAAATCTACCCAAAACTATTTTAAGCTGTTCAGTGTTTCTAATCGGAGTGTTTTCTCTGGCTTCGATAATTACTCTGGCAATTGCTGGCGCATTTTTAAGTTCACCATAATCAAGAAATACTCTTTTTAGATTCTCCGCATCATATTCATTGACTACTCGAAAAGCGTTTAGATCATTTTTTTGACTCATCCTCATGTCTAACTCAGCATCAAATCGGGTAGAGAATCCTCTTTCGGCAACATCAAATTGATGCGACGAAACGCCCAAATCAGCCAATATACCGTCCACTTTTTGAATCCCGTGAAATCGCAAAAAACGTTTTATGTATCTGAAATTCTCAGTAATCAATACGAATCTATCGTCTTCTATGGCATTGGCGATGGCATCTTCGTCTTGATCAAAAGCAAACAATTTTCCGTTTGGACCCAATCGATTTAGAATTTCTCTAGAATGTCCGCCGCCGCCAAAAGTTACATCAACATACACGCCGTCTGGCTTGATGTTTAAACCATCGACGGTCGCATGAAGCAGAACAGGATTATGATATTCCATTAGCATCATCATTTACATTTCCCATTACGTCTTCTGCCAAATCGGCAAAATCTATTACAGAATCATCTATTGCTTTTTCATATAAATCTTTATCCCAAATCTCCACAATATTCACTGCCGAAGACAGCACCACATCCTTAGATATTTGAGAGAACACCACTAAATCTTTGGGAATTAATAATCGACCAAGAGCGTCGATTTCTACCACTTTCACACCAGCAGTGAACCGGCGAATGAAATCATTGTTCTTTTTTACAAAACGATTGAGCTTATTGATTTTTTCCATCATCAAGTTCCATTCGTTCATTGGATACAATTCGAGACAAGGCTGAAATACAGAACGCTTCAAGACAAATCCGTCTTGAAGAGCAATCGACAACTGCTTTTTCAAAGGCGCTGGAATCAGCAACCTTCCTTTAGCATCGACTTTGCATTCGTATGTTCCAACAATTGAATTCAAAAAAAGTGGCTTTAAAATGTTTAGGAGCAAAAATATAAAAATAATTACCACAATTTACCACAAACTACCACTTTGTTGATAAGTTTTACCACTTTTTTAATTTTTCCCAAAGTAAACCCTTCGATTCCTCAAACACTTCTCTAGCAAATCGTTAACGAAATCGTGACAAGAAAGAAGAAGTTCTCAAAAATCAGCCGTTAGAAAAAACACTTCAACCTCCAAAAAATGAAAAAAATGACATTTTCGGAAATTGGAAAAACCATAATTTTAAAAAACAGAACAACACTTTCATTTCATCTTTAAAATCCTATATTTGTGTCCTTAAGAAATGTGATAAAACACTATGAATTCTATCTTAAAGAAAGACGGCAAATACACTTATTTTGAAGCTGGCGAAGGAACTCCAATCGTTATTCTTCATGGTTTGATGGGAGGATTGAGTAACTTCGATGGTGTGGCAAATTATTTTCCAGAGCAAGGATATAAAGTGGTGATTCCGGAGCTTCCCATTTATACTCAAAACATTCTAAAGACGAATGTGAAGGCTTTTGCTAAATATGTTAAAGATTTTATCACGTATAAGAAATTTGACCGAGTTATTCTATTGGGCAATTCGCTTGGCGGTCACATTGCTCTGTATCATACCAAAATGTATCCTGAAAAAATGTTAGGGCTTGTCATTACTGGCAGTTCTGGTTTGTATGAAAGCGCCATGGGTGACAGCTATCCGAGGAGAGGCGACTACGATTATATTCAGAAAAAGGCGGAAGCTGTTTTTTACGACCCTAAAATCGCAACGAAGGAAATCGTTGATGAAGTCTATTCGATGGCGAATGATCGAATCAAGCTCATCAAAACTTTGACCATCGCAAAAAGCGCTATTCGACATAATATGGCGAAGGATTTGCCTAAAATGCACGTGCCTACTTGTATTATTTGGGGAAAGAACGACAATGTAACGCCACCAGAAGTCGCAGAAGAATTCCACAAACTTTTACCTCATTCTTCACTTTATTGGATTGACAAATGTGGTCATGCTGCTATGATGGAACATCCTAACGAATTCAACGTTTTAATGCATCAGTGGTTGAAAGAGCAAAAGTTGTAATCCGTCGATAACAACTCTCTATTAGAAACTCACCCTGCAGAATTCGCCTGATTTGACTACCTTTGGCGAAATCAAAAAATACGATGAAGATTACTACAGCCGAATTTATAATTAGCAATTCCGAAGTTGCAAAATGCCCGAAAGATCTCTTGCCGGAATATGCTTTTATTGGTCGTTCTAATGTTGGGAAATCGTCTTTGATTAACATGCTGACCAACCATAAAAATTTAGCAAAAACATCTGGACGACCAGGGAAAACGCAGTTGATTAATCATTTTAAGATTAACAACAATTGGTTTTTAGTGGATTTGCCTGGATATGGTTATGCTAAAGTTTCTAAGAAAACAAAGTCGGTTTTTCAGCAATTTATTACTGATTATTTTGAAAAGAGAGAACAATTGGTTTGTGCATTTGTACTAATAGACATTCGGCACGACGCCCAAAACATCGACCTGGAATTTATGGAATATATGGGTGAAAGTGAAATTCCTTTTTGCATCATTTTTACGAAAGCTGACAAAATCAGCAAAGTAAAAGTTGACTCTCACATTGCCGCATACCGCAAGCAAATGTTGGCGAACAATTGGGCCGAAATGCCTCCTTATTTTGTAACCTCAGCAACTGAAACTACAGGAAAAGAGGAACTGCTTTCTTATATTGATGAAATCAATCAGGATGTATTTAAGAGCAATAGCGAGTTCTAGAAGGCTCGAGAGTATTTTGTTATTTCAACTCTAATTTCTCGGCAAAATAATCGCAAAAATCTTTCATAGTTGCGGTCATTTTCTCATCCCCAGTAGCACGTTGGAAGGTTTCAGACATGGCGACCAGCGTTTGATGGAAAAATAACTTCATCTCATCTACTGGCATTTCTTTGGTCCATAGATCTATTCGCAAAGTTTCTTTAGCTTTACTATCCCAAATAGAAAGCATCATTGCTTTGGCTTCTTCTGCATTGACACCACCATCTTGGGCGGTCCAGGTGAGTTTTTCGGGAACTCTATTTTCGTCTAATTCGACTAAGAATTTTATTTCAGAGGTGATCGTTTTTGACATTATTTCTTGGGTTTGTATTTTGATTTTTCGAAGATTTCTTTGGCGTCCATCTTTAGGAAGTCATTGAGTGACACTTTATTATTTTCCATGAATGAACGAGCGATTTGCCAGCCAACCCAAGTACCAATTCTACCGGGTGTTTCGTTGTCTATTTCTAGATAGAATTTAGAGAAGGGTGCTGGATTGATAAATCGTGGAATCAATTTTTGGTCGGTATCATAAAGCATTTTATTCTCTATGAAATAGCGCCAAATGTAGCCTTCGTTTTCTTGGCACCACGCTAATTGCTCTTTGGTGTATCCAATTTTATCCGCATCTGAAGTTTCAGGAAGCAATTGATCTTTCAGATACAACTCCTTTCCTACGTATATCATCTGAGCCAGAAAAGAAAGATCGTTAGGTGGCGCCACTTTTGTTTTGGCAAAACTAGCAGCGATATCCGGCATCATTTGACTGGACTCGAAGTTCTGTGTGATGTAGGATGGAAATTCATAAAAACGATGCTTTTTCCCGAGATATAATTCAAGTGAAATAATGAGCATTTCCTTGGTATAAATTACCTTGTTTTGGTAATCCATTTCTGAGATGACCGTATAAACCTTTGGTGTTTTTGTTTCTGGGAAAAAGTATTTGATATGTTTGAAAAGATCTTCAATTTCGGCGGTTTTCCCATCAAAGTTGGCATATAATTTCTCTACTTCGGTGTATAGTTCTCGCCATTGCGGATGCTGCATCTTGTCTAGCCAAACGCTGTCGTCGTTTCCTGCTGGGAAAAAGAACGGATATTCTTGTTTGAGTTTAGGTAAATCTTGCGGCGCGGTTTCAAAAAAAGCCTTGTCAAAACGATTGACTTTGATGTGAACTGGAATTTCCTCGACCGCTTTTTCAATTTTAGTTTTCTTGTCGCAAGAAAAAAATAAGAAAAAACTTAAAATTAATGGTAAAACAACGACTGGTTTCATATAGTGTACGTAATTTAGCCCTGATGGCAGCGGCATCCTTTTTTGCTTAGAAAAAATCCTGTCGTCCGCACTATAGTTGCCAAGCAAAAAAGATATAGCGGACAGCAGGAAATAGCTCCCAATAATTATTATTTTTGCAAAGATACCTTTTGGTTTATAAAAATCTTGAAAATTATGGCGAAAAAAAGTACCATTGATGTTGAGAAAGTCAACTTGCACATCGTAAACTGGTTAAGAAATTATGCTGAAAACGCTAAAGTGAACGGATTTGTTGTGGGTGTTTCTGGCGGGATTGATTCTGCTGTAACCTCAACGCTATGTGCACAAACTGGACTGAAAGTACTTTGTGTGGAGATGCCTATTCATCAGGTGCTTAAACAAGTCAATCGCGGCAAGGAACATATTGCGCAATTGAAAGAACGTTTTCCTAATGTGAGTAATGTTGAAGCTGATTTATCGTCGGTTTTTGAGGATTTCAAGAAGCAAGTTCCGACAAGTTCTGATGAAGCTAAATTGCATTTGGCATTGGCTAATTCTCGAGCGAGATTACGAATGACGACTTTGTATTATTTTGCTGGAATTCACGGACTTTTGGTGGCGGGAACAGGTAATAAAGTAGAAGATTTTGGAGTTGGATTTTACACCAAATATGGCGACGGCGGCGTTGATTTGAGTCCAATTGCTGATTTGATGAAATCCGATGTGTTTGCGTTAGGCCATTATTTGAAAGTCCCAGAATCAATCTTGAATGCCGCACCAACGGATGGTTTGTTTGGTGATGATCGCACAGATGAAGATCAATTGGGCGCCACCTATGACGAGTTAGAATGGGCGATGATTGCGGCTGAAAATGGAAAGTCCGCTGATGATTTCGAGGGAAGAGAAAAGGAAGTGTTTGGGATCTATAAACGTTTGCATGCGATTAACCAACACAAAATGAATCCAATACCAGTTTGTTTACTTCAACGTTAATAACGGCATTTTGTCTAAAAATTTTGAACTATTAAGTTTTTTTTAACTAAATTTATCCGTTCTAAGAATATTTAATTCATAAATAAATACCACTATGATTAAAGTTTGTTTGGCAGATAACTATCCGGTTGTACATTTTGGGATCAAATCTTATTTTAAAGACCACTCAGAAATTGCGATTGTTTCTAACGTAGGTAATTTTTCGATGGTGAAAGACGTGCTTTATACGAAAGAAATTGATGTATTAGTTTTAGACTTGGATTTAGATGGACTGTCGAGTATTTATGAGTTGAAGGCCATTATTAGAAATTATACCAAGACAAAAGTGATTGTTTTTAGTAGTTATTCTGAGCAAATATATGCGCCAAACGCGATTAAAGCTGGGG
>CANHEA010000118.1 GCA_947459635.1 Flavobacteriaceae bacterium
GGCGTTAAATTCCTAATGGACAAAAATAAAATCACCGTTTTTGAAGGATTAGGATCTTTTGTAGATGCTACGCATGTTGCTATCGCCAAAGCCGACGGGACTTCAGAAACCATCGAAGGTAAAAATATCATTATTGCTACTGGATCTAAACCATCCAATTTGCCTTTCATCAAACTAGATAAAGAACGCATCATCACTTCTACAGAAGCGTTAAAATTGAAAGAAGTTCCAAAACACCTTGTTATTATTGGTGGTGGCGTGATCGGCATCGAATTGGGACAAGTTTATTTGCGATTGGGTGCACAAGTTTCTGTGGTCGAATTTATGGACCGCATTATTCCGGGCATGGACAGTTCGCTATCTAAAGAACTCACCAAAGTGTTGAAAAAACAAGGCATGAAGTTCTATGTTTCACATAAAGTAAAATCTGTAGAACGAAAAGGAAAGACCGTTACTGTTCAAGCAGAAACACCAAAAGGAGAAGTGATTTCCCTTGAAGGTGATTATGCGTTAGTTTCTGTTGGTCGCCGTCCGTACACCGACGGATTAAGCGCAGATAAAGCCGGCGTTAAAGTAACGGATCGAGGCATGGTAGAAGTTAACGATCACTTGCAAACCAATATTCCGAATATTTATGCGATTGGCGATGTGGTTCGTGGCGCCATGTTAGCACACAAAGCCGAAGAAGAAGGTGCGATGGTGGCTGAAATTATCGCAGGTCAAAAACCACATATCGATTATAATTTGATTCCAGGTGTTGTGTATACTTGGCCTGAAGTGGCCGCTGTTGGAAAAACAGAAGAACAACTCAAAGAAGCTGGCGTTGCTTTTAAGTCGGGAAGTTTTCCTTTCAAAGCGTTAGGACGTGCGAGAGCCGGTGGCGATTTGGATGGGTTTGTCAAAATATTAGCTGATGCCAAGACCGATGAGGTTTTGGGTGTACATATGATTGGTGCACGTTGTGCCGATTTGATTGCAGAAGCGGTAACCGCTATGGAATTTAGAGCGTCGGCCGAAGACATTTCAAGAATGAGTCACGCACACCCTACTTTTGCAGAAGCCATTAAAGAAGCTGCGTTAGCGGCTACGGATAATCGCGCGTTGCATGTTTAGATTGCAAGACTGTAAGATTGTAGGATTGTAAGATCTTGTAATAAATAAAAAAGCCGTTCAGAAGAACGGCTTTTTTTTATGCAGTAAACAGTGCTTTATAAGAATCCCAGTCTTTATAAATAAAGAAGACATTCCCTAAAAATACGAGCAGCGCGATTGGTGTTCCTTCGGGCATCATAAAAATATTTACAAAGAGAATATTTACGGAAATTGGCAGCAACAAAAGATTGGCTATTTTCATTAATTTCCCACTAACGTATGCCAAACCAACGGTCAATTCAATTGACTTTACCAAAGGCATCAAATACGCGGACGCCTTTATACCATCATTAAATAGTTTGATATTCCCAGTTTGAATTGGCTCTGGGATCAAGTTGAAAAAGTAGCTAATTGAAGCAAAAAGGAGTAAAAGCCCTAGCAATACTCGAAATACAATGAATACAATTTTCATAGTTTGATTCTTTTAAGGTTGGTAATCAAAAATAGGAATTTTTATTTAATGAAATCAAATGCGCCGGTTCCATAGTTTTTATTGTAATTTTGAAACTCCTAAAATTCCCTTTTTGAGAACATCCATTTCCAAAAATATTTCCAATCCACAGGAATTCAAGCAGCAATTGCTCACTTGGTCGCAAACGCATCGCGAAGTAACTTTTTTGGATAGCAACAATCATAACGACGCTTATTCGCAGTATGATTGCATATTGGCGGTTGATGCTTTTACGTCATTAAAAACAGATTATTTCAATGCGTTTGATGATTTAAAACAATACCAGCAAACGACGCAAGATTGGCTGTTTGGATATTTGACCTATGATTTGAAAAATGACGTTGAGGTTTTGTATTCTGCCAATTATGATGGTTTACAGTTTCCAGATTTGTTTTTCTTTCAGCCAAAAAAACTGTTTCTACTTAGAGGGAATGTACTCGAAATGCAATACCTGTCGATGTGCGATGATGAAATAGAAGATGATTTTCATAGCATCCAAAATGTAACCGACAACTCACAACCGACAACTCACAGCGCTTTCACCATTCAGCAACGGATTAGCAAAGAACAATATCTTGACAAAGTTGATGGACTGCTACAACGCATCCACCAAGGTGATATTTATGAAGTGAATTTTTGCATGGAATTTTACGCCGAAAATGCCACCATTCCTCCGTTAGAAAAGTTTCTCAAACTCAATCAAATTTCGGAGCCACCATTGGCGGTCTTTTTCAAAAACAACCAACATTTCGTATTGTCTGCTTCGCCAGAACGCTATTTAAAAAAAGTAGGAAATCAAATTATTTCACAACCCATCAAAGGAACATCCAAGCGTTTTGTTGAAAAAGAGGACGATGACCAGTCGAAAGCCAACTTGCAGCAAGACCCCAAAGAACGCTCAGAAAATATCATGATTACGGATCTCGTTCGCAATGATTTGTCTCGCACTGCGGAAAAAGGTTCTGTAAAAGTGACGGAGTTGTGTGGCATCTATTCTTTTCGGCAAGTGCATCAAATGATTTCGACGATTACATCCACATTACGCGCCGATTGCAGTCCAATTGAGGTACTGCGCACCACCTTTCCGATGGGCAGTATGACTGGTGCGCCGAAGATTTCCGCCCTAAAAATCATTGAAGATACCGAAGCCTCGAAACGGGGATTGTATAGCGGTGCGGTCGGATATTTTACACCTGATGGCGATTTTGATTTTAATGTCGTGATTCGAAGTATATTATATAATCAAGAGCGGCAATATGTTTCGTTTTCTGTAGGAAGTGCCATTACTTCACTATCGATTCCAGAAAAGGAATACGAGGAGTGTATGTTGAAAGCAAAAGCGATGTTTGAGGTGTTGCAATAATTCAAATCATTTGGTTACTTTTGACTATGCGCAAACAATTTCAAAAACATTTGCAAAATTATTTTTCGTTCCTCGATGGAAAAAGGATTTTGTTGGCGGTGAGTGGTGGCTTAGACAGCATGGTGATGTGCCATCTTTTTCAACAAACCGAGTTTCGAGTGGGCGTGGCGCATTGCAATTTTCAGTTGCGAGGCATCGAGAGTTTTGAAGATCAGAAGTTCGTTGAAGACTACTGCAGCAAACATCAAGTTCCCTTTTATTCCACAATATTTGACACCAATGCCTTTGCCGAAGACTATCAACTGTCGATTCAAATGGCGGCGCGGGAGTTGCGTTACAACTGGTTTTACGAATTGATAGACGAAGAAGCATTCGATTATGTTGCGACGGCGCATCATGCCGATGACAATTTGGAAACTTTTATCATCAATTTGTCGCGCGGCACTGGACTCGACGGATTGGCTGGAATTCCCGCCATCAATGAAAAAATCATCCGGCCTTTATTGCCATTTGGACGTGCGGATATTGAAGCGTATGCCAAGGAAAATAAGGTGTTATGGCGAGAAGATAGTAGCAATTCGACAACCAAATACTTGCGCAATAAAATTCGCCAAGATTTGATTCCAGTGTTGAAAGAAATCAATCCAGATTTTCTATCGACTTTCGACAAAACACAGTCGTATTTGCGAGAAGCACAGCAAATGGTGGAAGATGCGTCGATTTTGATTTATCAGCAAGTCGCTCGTGAAGTGGAAAGCGCTATTCATTTTGATTTAGAAAAATTGCAACAATTACCCAATTATCATTCTTACTTGCATCAGTGGTTAAGAGAATTTGGATTTTCGGATTGGACAGCGATTTATGATTTCGTCGATAGCCCAACGGGAAAGCAGGTGTTTTCGAAGACCCATCGTCTTTTAAAGGATCGAAATACCTTAATTCTTAGTCCAATTCCGGAGCAAAACGAGGCGACTTATTTCATCGAAAAAGATCAAAAGGACGTTAAAGTTCCCTTAATTATGACACTTTGTAAAGTAACAGACATTTCGACTTCTTCTAATTCAAGTATATTTGTCGACGAAGATAAGTTGACGTTTCCGTTGCAACTTCGAAAGTGGCAAGAAGGCGATCGTTTTCATCCTTTTGGGATGGGAGGACAATCCAAAAAAGTGAGTAAACTTTTGAAAGACGAGAAGTTATCTTTATTTGACAAGGAAGCGGTTTGGCTGCTTTGTTCCGATAATCAAATTGTTTGGGTCATTGGAATTCGCGCAGACGAACGTTTTAAAATAGAAGATTCAACCAAAAATAGTATCCATATTTCCGTACAACAATGAAAAAATTATTTTTCTTATTCGTAGCTTTTTTACTTTTCACAACGGGGAAAGCGCAAATCTTAGAACCTGTAAAATGGAAGACTTCCATTGAAAAAAAATCAGATTCTAATTATCTGCTTGTTTTTGATGCGGTCATTGAAAAAGAATGGCATATGTATTCGCAGTTTACAGCCGATGGTGGTTCGCTGCCTTTAGAAGTGATTTTCAAAAATGAAAATGCCGCTTATAAATTGATTGGAAAAACAAAAGAAGGCAAAACCAAGACTGTTTTTAATGATGTTTTTGGTGTTAATGAAACTTTTTTTGAGGGAAAAGCGCACTTGACTCAAGAGGTTTCGATTCTTAATCCCAAATTAAAAACGATTGAAGCTACTTTGAATTATCAGGTTTGTAAGCAAAGTTGCATTAACTCCGAAAAGAAGTTTACGTTTACCCTTCCCGTAGAAAAAGCCGCCGCTGTGAGCGCTGTTGTTGATACAGTCAAAGTAGATTCTATTCCTGTACCCACAAAGGAAGTTGCAGTAACTACTGCGCCTCCACTTGAAAAAACAACGGTTGAAAAAACCAAAGAAGAACCTAAAAAAGGATTGTGGGCGATTTTCTTTCTGGCCTTTTTAGGTGGATTTGCGGCTTTGTTAACGCCTTGCGTTTTTCCTATGATTCCAATGACCGTGAGTTTCTTTACGAAGCAAAGTAAAACGCCGGCACAGGGCAAACGAAACGCTATTATTTATGGAATTTCGATCATTGCGATTTATGTTATTTTAGGGTTGTTGGTCACTGGTATTTTTGGTGCTGATGCCTTAAATGCTTTGTCTACCAACGTTTGGTTTAATATTATTTTCTTTATTCTATTGCTTGTTTTTGCAGCATCCTTTTTGGGCGCATTCGAAATCATGTTGCCTCATTCTTGGGCGAATAAAGTTGATCGTCAAGCAGATCGCGGCGGAATTGTCGGCATCTTGTTTATGGCATTGGCATTGGCGATTGTTTCCTTTTCGTGCACGGGTCCGATTGTGGGCACTTTGTTGGTGCAAGCAGCATCGAAAGGTGGCATCGCTCCAATAGTGGGAATGCTTGGATTTTCATCGGCTTTGGCGTTACCTTTTATGTTGTTTGCGATGTTTCCGAGTTGGTTGCATTCTTTACCGAAATCTGGAGGTTGGTTGAATACCGTAAAAGTATTTTTAGGCTTTTTAGAATTGGCTTTGGCGTTCAAATTTTTGTCCAATGCCGACTTGGTGCTGCAACTACATTTATTGGAGAGAGAAGTTTTCTTAGCCATTTGGATTGCCATTTTCGGAACCTTAGCCTTTTATTTATTTGGAAAAATTACGATGCCGCATGACAGTCCATTGTCGCATATTTCTGTCGGACGGTTGTCGATCGGATTGCTGGTATTGACCTTTACGATTTATATGATTCCAGGACTTTGGGGTGCGCCATTGAAATTGATTAACGCATTTCCGCCACCGATGGAGTATAGTGAGAGCCCGTTTGGGATTGGAGGTTCACACGTCACTTCCGAGGCAACGATGCTGCCACCGGGTGCTA
>CANHEA010000119.1 GCA_947459635.1 Flavobacteriaceae bacterium
GGCTTTATCGGCTTCGGTTTGGTGAAACAATTCATCGGTAAAAGCCCATAAATGATGGATTGCTTTTTGAATTTTATCGTGACTTTCTGCTGTTCCATCGCCCAAACGTTTGATCCAATCGGAAGAAAACCTAGTGTGGTAACTCACTTCTTTGATGCTTTTTTTGGCAATGGCCGCTAGTGTTTGGTCTTTGCTATTTTGCAACTCTTGCAACAACAAAAGATGAAAATGATCAAAAAGAAATTGTCTCGCGAGTGTATATCCAAAATCGGTGTTGGGTTGCTCGACTAGGAGTACATTTTTGTATTCTCTTTCAATTCTGAGAAAGGCGACGCTATCTTCGGTGGCAGTACCACCTTGTAATTTTGCCCCATATTGAAAATAACTTCTCGTTTGTCCTAGTAAATCTAGTGAAATATTCGTCAAAGCGATGTCGGTTTCGATACTTGGGCCGTGACCACATAATTCGCCCAAACGTTGTCCTAAGATTAACGAGTTGTCTGCAATTCCGATGATGTATGAAGCTAAAAGTTCTTTCATCTTACATGTGTTTTAATTCGTCTGGAAGCACATAAAAAGTCGGATGGCGATAGGCTTTGTCCATGGCTGGTTCAAAGGTTTCTCCATTATTATCCGGATTGGATGCCGTAATCTGACTGGATGGCACCACCCAAATACTCACACCTTCCATTCTTCTCGTGTAGACGTCGCGGGCGTTTTCGAGCGCCATAGTCGCATCACTCGCGTGAAGGCTTCCGCAGTGGCGGTGTTCTAACCCATTTTTACTTCTGATAAATACTTCCCAAAGTGGCCAGTTTTTCATAATCTTGAGGTTGTAGGTTGTAGGTTATAGGTTGTGCGTTCATAACATACAACCTATAACCTTCAACCCTTATTATATTGCTTCTTTTACTTCTTTACTTTCTTGTTTTTCAGCATACGCCATCGCGGCATCACGAACCCATTGTCCGTCTTCGTGCGCTTTGATTCTCGCTGCAATTCTTTCTTTATTGCAAGGTCCGTGTCCTTTGACTACTTGCCAGAATTCATCCCAATCTAATTTACCGAAATCGTAATGTTTGCGTTCTTCGTTCCATTTTAAATCTGGGTCTGGAAAAGTCAAACCAATCAAATTGGCTTGAGGAACCGTTTGATCTACGAAGGCCTGACGCAATTCGTCGTTGGTTTTTCGTTTCAATTTCCATTTTACGGATTGTTCTGTATTTGGTGATTGATCGTCTGTTGGCCCGAACATCATTAAAGACGGCAACCACCAGCGATTTAGCGCATCTTGCGCCATTGCTTTTTGTTCCGGCGTTCCATTAGCCAAGGTCATCATGATTTCAAATCCTTGACGTTGGTGAAAACTTTCTTCTTTGCAAATGCGCACCATAGCTCGGGCATATGGTCCGTATGAGGTAGAAATTAATGCAACTTGATTGATAATCGCTGCACCATCAACCAACCAGCCAATAGCACCCATATCTGCCCAAGTAATTGCCGGATAATTGAAAATGCTTGAATATTTGGCTTCACCAGAATGCAGTTGCTGAATCAGTTCGTCACGAGAAATCCCCAAAGTTTCGGCGGCACTATAGAGATACAAACCATGACCGCCTTCGTCTTGAACTTTGGCTAATAACGCCACTTTTCTTCTTAGCGACGGAGCACGTGTAATCCAATTGCCTTCAGGTAACATCCCTACAATTTCGGAATGCGCATGTTGAGAAATTTGACGGATGTGCGTCTTTCTGTATTTCTCCGGCATCCAATCTTTTGGCTCTATTTTTTCGTCATTGGCAATTCGAGCTTCGAAAATTGCTTCTAAATTTTTTACTTCGTTTTCTGACATAACTTGTGTTTTAGTTATTGCATTATATTTTTTAAGCGTCAAAATCGACTACTACTTTTGAGGAAGTAGGAACCGCTTGACAACTCAAGATGTAATTTCTTTTGACTTCACTTTCATCTAAAGCGTAGTTTAATTTCATAGCAACAGTTCCTTCGACTACTTGACAGCGACAAGTGCTACACACGCCACCTTTACACGCATACGGCAAATCGGCGCCCGCGGCTAAAGCACCATCGAGAATGTTGTCGAAATCTTCTCCCATTGTAAAATGGAATTCTTTTCCACCATCGATAATCGTTACTTCTGTTCCTTGAACTTTGTGCTCCAATATTTGGTTGATGCGTTGTTTATCGGCCTCAGAATTTCCGCTGGTAAACAGTTCGTAATGAATTTTTTCTTTGGGCAATCCCGCGGCAACTAATTCATCTCGAATTAAGAATATCATATCTTCAGGACCACAAATAAAACAATCGCTAACTTCTGGTACATCGATAATTTTATCGGTCAACACTTGTAATTTCTCTTTGGTGAATCGACCGTTGAATAGCTCTACCGAGCGATGTTCTTTGGTTAAGAAATGAAAAATCTCAAAGCGACCGAAATAACGGTTTTTGAGCAATTCTATTTCTTCTTTAAAGATAATTGATTTTACACTTCGATTGAGGTAAAATAATTTAAAAGTGCTATTGGGTTCTAGCGCCAAATGCGTTTTGATGATTGAGAGAATGGGTGTGATGCCGCTTCCCGCTGCGAAAGCAATATAATTTTTTGCTTTTTCAGGTTGTATATCTTTAAAAAAGACTCCGTTGGGAGCCATTACGTCTATCGATTGGCCTTTTTTAAGCGTCTCGTTTACGAAAGTGGAAAACAAACCGCCGCTGATTTTCTTGACAGCCACTTTCCATTGATTTTCGATTGGGCTGGAACATAAGGAATACGACCTTCTCACTTCTTGCCCGTCTATGGTTGCTCGTAAGGTAAGATGTTGTCCTTGTTTGTATTGAAATTCAGAATGCAAATCGGCTGGAACGTCAAAAGAAATGACGGCGCAATCTTTGGTTTCCTTGCGGATATCGAGCACTTTTAGAGGATGAAATTTTGCCATAAGGTCACTGCATTAATTAAAACTAACAGTTGTTAGTTTGATATGCAAATTTAAGGATTATTTTATTATGGCTTACGAAAACGTTTGAAAAATTGCAGAGGGTTGTCGATGAATGGTTTGGGCCCTAGCCCCGATAGAAATGAAAATCCTTTTGTGCTAAGAAAATGCCACTCGACTGTACTTCGTCTGCGCTCAGTATCAACTAGCTCGGGTGACAAGCACAAAAGATTGTAAAGTATAGCGGGAAATAGCTCCTAATCCTTCGACTGCGCTCAGGAAGACAAATTAGACAATTCCGTTGAGCAACACCTGAATCATATTTGATTTGAGTACAGTTGGATTGGGACTTTTTTTCTTGCCATACCACAAATAGAGCGTTCGCAGCGTAGAAAGTGTAGAGAAAATGATGACCTCAACATTGAGATTTTTGATCTCTTGATTGGCGATTCCGCTTTTGATGATCGTGCGGAAATTATCTTCGTAATCTTCACGCATTTTGATAAAATAGGCGAGTTCCGCGTCGGCAAGATGCATCCAATCGTTGTTGAGACAGGCCAAGGCATCCGCATTTCGGAGCGTAATATCGATGTGGAGTTGAATGACTTTTTCTAGTTTTTGAATGGTGTTCTCTTCGGAATGCACGATCGTTTCCATCGTCTGAGTAAATTCTTCGGCGATTTCGATGATAATTAAGACTAGAATTTCCTGTTTCGATTTGATGTGATTGTAGAGACTCGCCGCTTTGATATTCAGGGCTTGCGCGATGTCACGCATGGTCACGGCGCTGTATCCTTTTTCTTTGAAAAGTTGCGCTGCGATGGCGATGGTTTCGGATTTACGGTCGATGGGTTTCAAAAAATCGGATGCAATTAGGGCGCTAAATTAGTTTATTATTCTTTGCTTTTTGAATGGCTTCTAATTTATTGTGCACCTGCAATTTCGTGTAAATATTTTCTACATGTTTGCGAATAGTGCCAACAGAAAGGAACAAATTTTCGGCGATTTGTTGGTATTTGAGTCCTTTACTTAATTGTTCTAGCACTTCTACTTCTCTGGCAGTCAATTGCACTTCATCTTCAGTGGCTACATTCTCAAAATCTATTGGATTTCTAAATAATTTCAGCGTCTTTAATGCGATGGATGGGGTCATGGTCGCACCGCCGTTGAGTGTTTCGATGATGCCTTGATGTAGGTCTTTGGCATTGACTTCCTTCAGCAAATAACCATCGGCACCCGCCTTGATTGATTTGAAAATATTCTCGTCATTGTCGAACACGGTCAACATGATAATCTTGATTTGAGGATACCGCTGTTTTACGATTTGTGTCGCTTCAATTCCGTTCATGATGGGCATTTCAATATCCATTAGTATCAAATCGACGTTATGATTTTTCTCCAGTTTATCGAGGAGATTTTGTCCGTTGTCAGTAGCAATTTTTATAGTAAAATCGTCGAAAAAGGAAAGTTTTTCTTCAACTGCTTTTATCAAAAAAGAATTATCGTCAACAATGGCTATTTTGATCATGGCTTAATTTTAAAGAGATAAAATAATCGAAATCGTAGTTCCTTTTCCTAGTTCAGTTTGCAATGAATACGCACCACCAATACTTTCGATTCGCTTTTCCATATTGAGGAGTCCGTTGCCTTTGGTAACATTCTCCACATCGAAGCCCACGCCGTTATCGGTAATAATGATTTTCACTTTGCCATCAACTTGAGAAAAATGGATGGTGATTTGTGTTGGATTGGCATATTTGACCGCATTATTGATAGCTTCTTGCAATACGCGATAGACATTCATGCCAAAAACTGCATTTAATTTCAAGTTCAATAGCTGTTCATCGATAGTAAATTGAAAATCGATGTCTTCTTTTGCTGTCTTGGCTTTTTCAATAAAATTTAAGATTCTCGCACGCAAATCTTCAATTGAAATTTCGTTGGAATTCATTGCCCAAATCGTATCTCGCAGCTCGATAATAGTTGATTTTGCGAAGTTGCTGATGTTCTGCAGTTTGTTGTCTAGCTTCTGATTTTGGATATCAAAAGCGTATTTGATATTATCGACCGATGAAATAATAAAAGTGAGTTGCGACCCGATATTGTCATGCAAATCTCTGGAAATGCTTAATCGCTGTTCTTGTAATTCGTTTTGTTTTTCAATTAATGCGATGGCAGATTTTAGTTCAAATTCTTTTTCCTGTTGGTGGATTTTCGCCTTCTGTTGGCGATACAGCAAATAACCAACCAATGCGACGAAAAATACGACGATAGACAGAGCGATGAGCAGGTAATTATTGCGTCTTGATTTCGCTTCATTTTGCAACAACAAGACTTTATTCTCCGCCAATTGCTGCTCTTTCTTTTGGGTTTCGTAGAGGATTTTAAATTCTGCCAAAGCAGCCTCTTTCTTTTCCGATATGACGGCTTGATAAGTTTTTTCTTTTTCGAATTCTGCAGCGAGTGCTTCTTTCAATTTGCCTTCTCGCTGGTATAAATCAACTAGAATTTCGTAGGCTGTAATTAGATTTGGTTTTTGGTTTATTTCTTTCAATAAAGAAATGCTTGCGTTCAGATGTTCTTTTGCCGCGGCATAGTCTTTTTGAAAGATGGCAAGATTTCCGAGATTGCAATAGGTATCTGCAATTTGCTTTTTTTCTCCTACTTGTTTATCAATCTTGAGACACTCCTGAAAATAATAGGCAGCACTATCCAATTGATTGGAGTACATAAAGCAATTGGCCTTATTATCTAAAAACATCAC
>CANHEA010000120.1 GCA_947459635.1 Flavobacteriaceae bacterium
ACATTCACCATCGATTGTAAATAACTTTGCTGCGCAGTATACAATTGTCGTTGGGCTTCACTAAAATCAAAACTCGAAGACAATCCTTCTTTAAATTTGATTTGTTGTTTTTTCTCAATGCGTTCCGCTAAATTCAAATTCGATTTGGAAGTAGCATATTCTTCGATGCTAAATTCATAGTCGCTTTTAGAACTTTCGTATTGAAGTTTGAGGTTTTGCTCCGTCTCGGTAAGCTGTGTTTTGGCTTGTTCGTAGGCAATTTTGGCTTGTTGTGTTTTGGCACTTCTTCCTAAACTACTGAAAATTGGAACATTCAAACCGACACCCAAATTGGAAAATTTATTCCATTTTTGGTCTGGCGTAAAAAAGGAAAAGGTGTTGGAAAAGGAGTTATAACCATAGTTGAGGTTGGCGCCAAGCGAAGGCAATGCTTTACTTTTTTGCAATTTATATTCTAAACGACGCTGCTCGTTAAAGTTCAACATCATTTGATAATTGATGTTGTTGTCAAGCGAAAATTCTGATTTTGTAATGGCTAAATCTACATTGTTCGCTGTCAAAACATCTAGCTTGTCCGTGAGTTTTAGGTCTGCATTGATGTCGATTCCTAAGGCAATTTTCAACATTTTTAAAGAAATGTCGTTGAGTCTATTTACATTGTTCAAATTGCTGTTGATAGAAGCCAAAGTAATTTGCAATTGCTCTACATTTTCCTCTTCAGTCAATCCGTTCTTAAAGATTTGCTGTGTATCGGACAAGGTTTTTGACAAAGTAGTTTTATTTTTTTCTAGAATGCCTTTGCTTTCTTCGGTCAATAGCACATTGGCGTATGCATTGGTGACCATTTCCTTAATTTCGATATCCGTTTTTTGTTTGGCATTTTGGAAATATTGCAAGTACGTTTTCGAGGCTTGCAAGGCAACAATATAAGAGCCGTCAAAAATCAATTGACTTAAAGTGGCTCTTCCCGTCATATTGTGCTTGGTTCCAAAAGCGAAAGTCGAAATGCCATTTGGGTCACCGTTTGGGTTAAATGCATTCCCAGAAACACCTTGTAGGGTAAAGTCGATATTGTTTAAATAGTCAAGACCTGCATTAATTTGCGGCAATCCAGATGCGGTGGTTTCCCATTTTTTTTGCTTGGCAGAAGCAATATCGCGACTGGCGTTGATGGCTTGATAGTTATTCGTCAAGGCGTGACTGATGGCCTGCTGCAGAGAGAACGAATAGCTCTGTGGGTTGGTTTGTGATTTTGCAGCGAAGGCAAAAATCAGCAAAAGAAGACTTAAGATTTTTTTCATAGTAAATGGATTATGGCGTTGTGTGATGTAAATGTTTTTCTAATTCAAGAATTCCTTTTGGAGTTGCGATGGCACGTGTGTGATATTCTAAAGCGTCGTACTCTAACTCGAAAACTTCCTTTTCAGATTTGGTGTTTTCATTGATAAAGAAGATGATGGTGTAATAAAATTGCACATAAGAATTAATGTTGATGTTCTCGCGATACAAACCTTCTTTAATTCCTTTTTCCATATTCTGGCGAAAGACCGTATTGCAATCTTCGGCTTCTCTGCACATAAATTCATCGTAAATTTCGGGATAGTGTTTCTTTAGTTGGTAGACAGGAGATTGGTCTATCGAATGAAACATTTCTCCGAACATTTTTCGAATTTCAAAATTCTCTTGGATGGCATTGTAGTTTTGAGCGACGATGCCTTCGATAGTGTCATGTATTTTTTGATGAACCATCATCGTGCCTTCTGAAATCAAAAGTTCTTTGTTTTCGAAATACTTGTAAATGGTTTTTTTCGAAATACTCATTTCTGTTGCTATATCGTCCATCGTGACACTTTTGAAACCCAGCTTCAAAAACATATCGGTAGCTTTAGCGATTATTTTGCATTTCATTTGGATTGTTTTTTTTAGAATCGATGGGTATGATTCCAAATTGCTGGGCAAATGTAGGTTGGAAACTTTTAACACCAAAATAGTTTCCAAAGTATTTACATTTATTTAACATTGACTTAGGATTCGAAATTTGTAATCCGATGTGAATACTGTAATTTAGCCGAAATTTACTTTTATGCATTCTATTCAACAGTATCAAGAATTTGTTTTGGAATATTTGAAGTCCGAGCAACGCAATAAAGAACCCAAAAATTTATACGAACCCATCGCTTATATTTTAGGATTGGGCGGCAAAAGAATTCGACCAGTGTTGACTTTGATGAGTGCTGAAATTTTTGATGCTAAGTACAAAGAAGCTTTGCCAGCGGCTTTAGCGGTTGAGGTTTTTCATAATTTTTCGTTGATCCACGATGATATCATGGACGATGCGCCGCTGCGAAGAGGCAACGAAACCGTGCATGAAAAATGGGACATCAATACCGGAATTTTATCCGGAGATGCCATGCTGATTTTAGCTTATCAGTATTTTGAACAATATGAACCGGCGATTTTTCGAGATTTAGCGAAACTTTTTAGCAAAACCGCACTCGAAGTTTGCGAAGGACAACAATGGGATGTTGATTTTGAAAACCGCGAAGACGTTACGTTGACCGAGTATCTCAAAATGATCCAATATAAAACCGCAGTATTATTAGGTGCCGCGATGAAAATGGGTGCGATAATAGCCCAAACATCAACCCAAAACGCCAATTTGATTTATGATTTTGGACTGCATTTGGGAATTGCATTTCAACTGCAAGATGATTATTTGGATGCCTACGGAAATCCAGAAACTTTCGGAAAGCAAGTTGGCGGCGATATTATCGAAAATAAAAAGACGTATTTGTATTTGAAGGCAATCGAGTATGCATCTGCAGGACAAAAAGAACAATTGATGCATTTGTATTCCATCAAACCGCAAGACAACTTTGAGAAAATCGAGTCTGTAAAAGAACTTTTTATAACAACTGGAGCCTCCGCCGCGACGCAAAAAGCTATTCAAGAGTACACGCAAAAAGCTTTTGACACTTTAGATCAGCTTGAAATTCATGCCGATAAGAAATCGATTTTGCGCGCTTTTGGCGAGAACTTAATGGGCAGAAAAGTTTGATATTTTTAGAAAGTACTTCCCATTGAATTATTCCAAATTATATAATTTCTTTTTTAACGAGCCGCGCCATAGCTCGAAATTGCAATTGAATTTGGCTTTTGGCTTTACTGTCTTTACCATCCTGGCCTTAGGAATTGACTCTGTTTTTTTTACCCAACGATTTTTCGATGCTAGATTGTTGACCAACATTGCGGCAATCATCTATTTTTTTCTACTGTTTTTTTCGGCAGAAATCTATTTGCGAAAGTTGATGCTGGTGATGGTTTTCCTGTCATATATCGGGGAACTCATTTTCTGCAAATTACTCGGAATGTATGATTATCGCACAGAGTTAATTCCGCTCTATGTTCCTTTTGGTCACGCGATTGTATATGCCTCTGGTTATATTTTTGCTCATACGAAATGGGCTTTAGAACGAGAGAAGCCACTTCGAAAGTACTTTGCGGTTTTCTTTAGCGTCCTTTTTCTTGGCGTTGGCGTTTTGTTGAACGACATTTTCACTTTGCTATTTGGACTTTTATTTTTTGTGTTGATGAAACGAAAACGCTGGCAAAATCTCTATTATTTCATTGCACTTTGTGTTATCTTTATCGAGTTGGTTGGAACGTATTTTCAATGTTGGACATGGGTTCCGAAAACGTTTGGATTAATTCCAGCGAGTAATCCACCGATGGGAGCTGTGTTTTTTTATGCAGGTGGCGATGTGTTGTTAGTAAAAATTGTGTCCATTTGGGACAATAAAAAGAGATTAAAAGTAAGTCAATAATTATATGAATTTTATCGCGCCAATATCCTCAGATTCGTTGCTGTCAGAAGCAGAAAAAGAGAACTTATACCTCAAATTGATTGAGCAAATCAACAAAGATTTTAACTTAGCCAACGAAGGAATTGACTTTCCGCTAAGTACTAAACCCGAAGAATTGAAGGTGCAATTGCATGAAAAAATCTACCGATTGATCCAGTACAAATTTGCTGAGTACTTGAATTTGCTATACATTATTGATGTTCCAGAAGATCAAATCAAGAAGTTGGATGGTTCTGACATTGTTGAACTTTCCGAACAAGTAGCTTTTCTAATTTTAAAGAGAGAATGGATGAAGGTGTGGTTTAGAAATAAATTCTAATAAACGGCATAAACGCATCGCTGTAAACCAAATCATTTTTCTTAAATAAAACATTGTAGCGAATACCAACCGTAACGTTTCCTGTATAATAACCAGCGCCCAAATACAAAGCAGTATTCCAAAAATTATTTTTGACTTCAAAATCAGGAAACTCTTGATTGACTCTGAGCTGCTCTAACTCCGCAGAAAGTTGAATGTTCTCAATGGGATTAACCAAACCAATCAAACTTCCCCCATAAATATAGGAATTGTAGGCTACCTCACGATCTTTATATTTGATGTAACTTCCCGTCAAGCCGATACCAGCAGCAAAGTATTCATTGAAATTATAAATAGCACTAGGCGCAAGAGCGATATTAGTATAGCCAGAACCTGCACTCAATCCGAATCCACCTCCAAATTGCACGTTTTGCCAAAAGTCATTTTTCGGTTGCTGCTGCGCAAAAACAACAGTGGAAAAAACAGCCGCAAAAAAGGTAAGAATGAATTTAAAATTAACTTGTAAACAAGGATATTTAGACATAAAACAAGGTTTTTTTGATAAACGATAAAAGTATCTAAAATAATTAAAATTTTATCTGTTTTATTGTACTTTTGCGTAACATTTTTACAAATTAGGACATTTAACAAGATTTATGGATAGGTTTTCCTTTTTAAACGCAGCACACACCGAATTTTTCGCCGATTTATACGAGCAATACACAGAGAGTCCAGACAGCGTAGAACCTAGTTGGAGAAGTTTCTTTCAAGGTTTCGATTTTGGAATGACAACCTACAACGAGGAGCAAGCCGTTCATCAAATGGCAAATATGGCGTCGAATGCGGTTCAGAACGGCGCGGCTTCTGACAAAATATTAAAAGAATTCAACGTTCTTAAACTCATTGACGGTTACCGAACTCGAGGACATCTTTTTACCAAAACCAATCCGGTTCGCGATCGCAGAATTTTTTCACCCAACTTACAGCTTGAAAATTACGGACTGTCGAACGATGATTTGAATACCGTTTTTGATGCAGCAAAAATCCTCGGACATCAGCCTTCGACTTTGCAAGATATTTTGACGCATTTGAGAAATGTCTACTGTCAACATATCGGAATTGAATATATGTACATGCGAAATCCAGAATGGATTCAATGGATTCAAGATCGCATCAACATCAATGATAATCTACCCAACTTCAACAACGAACAAAAGAAACACATTCTTAGCAAACTGAACGAAGCGGTTTCTTTCGAGAATTTCTTGCATACAAAATACGTTGGACAAAAACGTTTTTCGCTCGAAGGTGGCGAATCCATCATCCCAGCACTCGATGCGTTAATTGAAGCTGCCGCAGAAAAAGGCGTGGAGCAATTCGTCATGGGAATGGCACACCGCGGTCGATTGAACGTGTTGGCTAATATTTTTAGAAAATCAACGCAAGATATTTTCTCCGAATTTGACGGAAAAGATTACGACCAAGAATATTTTGATGGCGACGTAA
>CANHEA010000121.1 GCA_947459635.1 Flavobacteriaceae bacterium
ACGAAGAAACAGGAAAAGACATTTTCGTTCATGCATCAGGAATCAAAGCGGAAGAACTTCGCGAAGGTGACAGAGTAAGTTACGAAGAAGAAGAAGGAAGAAAAGGTAAAGTAGCTGCGCAAGTAGTGACTTTAGAAGACTAAAATATACATTATTTTTGTTACCTAGAATGTTTAACGTTCCGATTAATTTCGGAACGTTTTTTTTTGCATCTATCACAAGGAAAAACACATATGTCAAGAGAAAATAGCCCAACAAAACAAAAGCCTTGCGTCAACAAAGTTAATAACGCTTAATTCTGTTATTTATAATCAGTAAAAATTAGAAGTTTAAAATAGTATATCAACTAGGATTTTTTACTTTTTCGTTGGTATTTAACTATTGAAAGTTATCTTTGTGGGGGAAAAATAAAATATACTTTTTTAGCTATGCAATCAAATCAATTAGACTACTTACCAATACTAATGCAGATGCTTTTAGCCGTTGGATTTGTGGCGGGAACTATTGTAATTTCAGGCAAATTAGGCCCGAAAAGAAATTCCGAAATCAAAGACAAAAATTTCGAATGCGGTATTGAGTCTGTTGGAAATGCTAGAATTCCATTTTCAGTGAAGTATTTTCTTGTTGCCATTCTGTTTGTTCTTTTCGACGTCGAGGTAATCTTTCTTTATCCTTGGGCAATTAATTTCAAAGAATTAGGAATAGACGGCATGATCAAAATGGTAGTCTTTATGCTTTTGCTTTTGGTGGGATTTTTCTACATCATCAAAAAGAAGGCGTTAGAGTGGGAATAAATTAATTTACGATTTGAGATATACGATTGTCGTATTGAAAAGGATGTAATATAAAATAGATTAAACTTTTACGAATCTACGTTTCGTAAGTCAAAAATCTTAATTTGAAAATATAAAATGAGTGATTCAAAATTAACGATGGTTGCCCCTCCAGAAGGTGTTGTTGGCGAAGGTTTCTTTGCAACAAAACTAAATGATGTTGTTGGTTTAGCTCGCGCCAATTCCCTTTGGCCATTGCCTTTTGCCACTTCATGCTGTGGAATTGAATTTATGGCAACGATGGCGTCACATTACGATTTAGCGCGATTCGGATCAGAACGCGTGAGTTTTTCTCCACGTCAGGCAGACATGCTGATGGTTATGGGAACGATTTCTAAAAAAATGGGGCCAATCTTACGTCAGGTTTACGAACAAATGTCTGAGCCACGTTGGGTAATTGCTGTTGGAGCTTGTGCTTCTTCAGGTGGTATTTTCGATACGTACTCTGTACTACAAGGAATTGATAAAGTTATCCCTGTTGATGTTTACGTGCCAGGCTGCCCGCCAAGACCAGAACAAATCGTAGATGGCGTGATGAAATTACAAGAATTAGTAAAATCGGAATCAGTTCGTCGCAGAAGTTCCCCAGAATATCAAGAATTATTAGCCTCTTATAACATCCAATAAAATGGCTTTAGAAAATATAGACATTCAAAATAAATTAGTCGAAACTTTTGGCGAAAGTGTTTTTAACTTTCAAGAAGAAAACGATATGTTCTCCTTTGAAATGGCCGCAGACAAAAACACCGCTGTGATTTTATTCTTAAAAAACAGTGAAGATTTGCGTTTTCATTTTCTAACCGACTTGTGCGGCATTCACTACCCTGATAACGACGATAATCATCAATTTGCAATAGTCTATCATTTGCACAATTGGTACGAAAACAAACGTATTAAAGTTAAAGCGTATCTCAACGGAACGCCTGAAATCAAAACGATTTCCAATATTTTCTTAAGTTCCAATTGGATGGAAAGAGAAACGTATGACTTTTACGGAGTCAACTTCATCGGACATCCACAGTTGAAACGCATTTTAAATATGGACGAAATGATTTCCTTTCCGATGCGCAAAGAGTTTCCAATGGAAGACAGCGGCCGAACGGATAAAGACGATCGCTTCTTTGGAAGAACCACAATCAATTTATAATTTTTCAGATTCAATAAATGTCAGAACTATTATTACCACCAGAGCATCGTTATGCTAAACGAATAAAAGAGCAACTCAACGAAGACGGAAGCGAACTTTCGATGCTGAATTTAGGGCCAACACACCCTGCAACCCACGGTATTTTTCAAAATATATTGTTGATGGATGGCGAGCGAATTCTAGAAGCAGAACCGACCATCGGATACATTCACAGAGCTTTCGAAAAAATCGCCGAAAACCGTCCGTTCTACCAAATCACGCCGCTTACCGACCGAATGAACTATTGCTCCTCTCCTATCAATAACATGGGATGGTGGATGACCTTAGAAAAACTATTAGGCATTGAAGTTCCAAAAAGAGCCCAGTACTTAAGAGTAATCGTAATGGAGTTGGCGAGAATTACAGACCACTTGATTTGTAATTCGATTCTAGGTGTGGATACTGGAGCTTACACAGGTTTCTTGTATGTATTTCAATTCAGAGAAAAAGTATACGAAATCTACGAAGAAATTTGCGGTGCCCGTCTGACCACAAATATGGGAAGAATCGGTGGCTTCGAAAGAGATTGGTCTCCAGAAGCATTCAAGAAATTGGATAAATTCTTAGAAGAATTTCCTGTGGCTTGGCAAGAATTTGAAAACCTTTTTGAAAGAAACAGAATCTTTATTGATAGAACAGTAAACGTTGGAGCCATTACTGCTGAACAAGCTATGGCGTATGGATTTACTGGACCAAACCTACGTGCCGCTGGCGTTGATTATGACGTTCGTGTGGCGCATCCGTATTCGTCTTATGAAGATTTCGATTTTATCGTGCCCGTAGGAAAATCCGGGGACACATACGATCGTTTCTGCGTAAGAAATGCAGAAGTTCGCGAAAGTATCAGCATCATTAAACAGGCGTTAGCAAAAATGCCAGAAGGTCCTTATCATGCTGACGTTCCGGATTATTACTTGCCTCCAAAAGAAGACGTATACACCACAATGGAATCTTTAATTTACCATTTCAAAATTGTGATGGGTGAAGTTCCGGTTCCAGTTGCTGAAGTATATCACGCCGTGGAAGGTGGTAATGGAGAATTAGGATTTTA
This sequence comes from Flavobacteriaceae bacterium, assembly GCA_947459635.1. Taxonomy (GTDB): domain Bacteria; phylum Bacteroidota; class Bacteroidia; order Flavobacteriales; family Flavobacteriaceae; genus Flavobacterium. The sequence goes on from CANHEA010000121.1 coordinate 3,071, forward strand.
TTTAGTAACCGATGGAAGCCGAACACCATACCGTTTGCATTTCCGTCGTCCTTGTTTTATTTATTACCAAGCGTATCCTGAAATGATCAAAGGCTCGATGCTATCGGATGCTATTGTGATTTTGTCAAGTTTAAATGTTATTGCTGGAGAATTAGACGCGTAATGATTTTTGAATTACGAATGTTGATTTCAGAATTGAAGAAAGAAAATAGAATTACGAATTTTGAATTTTAGAACCGATTGAAAAATCTAAAATCTAAAATCTAAAATCTAAATTAAAAATGGAACACACTCATTACAAACAGGAAATCAACATCACCGATGCACTAATGACGCGCATCAACGAATTGATTAGTCACTATCCTGAAGACAAAATAAAATCAGCTTTATTACCCGTTTTGCATGAAGTGCAAGATGCTCATGACAATTGGTTGAGCATCGAATTGCAAGACAAAGTAGCTGAAATCCTAAAAATCAAACCAATTGAAGTTTATGAAGTGGTGACTTTCTACACCATGTTCAACCAAAGACCAATTGGAAAATACATGTTTGAATTTTGTCAAACTTCTCCTTGTTGTTTAAATGGCGTAGAAAACTTGATGGATTATACCTGCAATAAATTAGGTGTAAAAGTAGGTGAACCAACCCCAGATGGCCTTTTCGAAGTTCGTGGCGTTGAATGTTTAGGCGCTTGCGGCTATGCTCCGATGATGCAATTGGGTGATTTCTATAAGGAACATTTGAATGAAGAAAAAATCGACCAATTGATCGCCGATTGTAAAGAAAATAAAATCACGTTACACGATAAATAATATGTCAAAGAAAATATTATTAGACAAAATTAACGTTCCAAGCATCAAAACCTACGAAGTCTATCGCAAAGAAGGCGGTTACGCTTCAGTAGAAAAAGCCTTAAAAAAAATGACGCCAGACGAAGTAGTCGAAGAAGTAAAAACTTCGGGATTACGTGGTCGTGGTGGTGCAGGTTTCCCCGCCGGAATGAAATGGAGTTTCATCGATAAGAAATCAGGAAAACCGAGACATTTAGTATGCAATGCTGACGAATCAGAACCGGGAACTTTCAAAGACCGTTTCTTGATGGAGTACATTCCGCATTTATTAATTGAAGGAATGATTACTTCGAGTTATGCACTTGGCGCTAACCTATCCTACATCTACATTCGTGGCGAATATATGTGGGTTTACAAAATTTTAGAAAGAGCCATTGCCGAAGCTAAAGCTGCTGGATGGTTAGGAAAAAACATCTTAGGTTCTGGTTACGATTTGGATTTATATGTTCAAATTGGTGGCGGTGCCTATATCTGTGGTGAAGAAACTGCCTTAATTGAATCGTTAGAAGGAAAACGTGGAAATCCAAGAATCAAACCACCATTCCCTGCGGTTTCTGGACTTTGGGCCAACCCAACGGTAGTCAACAACGTGGAAACCATTGCCGCTGTGCCATGGATTGTCAACAACTCTGGAGCCGACTACGCCAATATTGGCATAGGAAGATCTACCGGAACAAAATTAATTTCTGCTTCTGGACACATCAAAAATCAAGGGGTATTTGAAATTGAGTTGGGATTAAGCGTTTATGAATTCATGAATTCTGATGAGTATTTAGGTGGTATGATCAACGATCGTCCGTTAAAAGCATTCGTGCCTGGAGGAAGTTCAGTGCCGGTTTTACCAGCTAATTTAATATACAAAACAGCAGCCGGTGAAGACCGATTGATGTCTTACGAATCCTTAAGCGACGGTGGATTTGCCACAGGATCGATGTTGGGTTCTGGTGGATTTATAGTTTATAATGACACTGCATGTATCGTAAGAAACACTTGGAATTTCTCTCGGTTCTACCATCACGAAAGCTGTGGACAATGCTCCCCTTGCCGTGAAGGAACCGGTTGGTTAGAAAAAGTATTGCACCGAATCGAAAACGGTCATGGCCGTGAAGAAGATATCGAATTGTTGTGGAGCATTCAAAGCAAAATTGAAGGTAATACGATTTGCCCACTAGGAGATGCAGCAGCATGGCCTGTAGCAGCAGCGATTCGCCACTTTAAAGAGGAGTTTGAATACCACATCCGTTTCCCAGAAAAAATCAAAAACAGAGACCATTTTGTAGCCGAGCCTTTTGAAAAGGTAAAGCATTTGGTATCTAATGTATCAGTATAAAGTCAAGCCATTACTACAATGAAAGTAACTATAGACGGTCAAGCGATTGAAGTAGAACCAGGAACAACCATCCTACAAGCAGCACGTATTATTGGTGGTGAAGTCGTTCCGCCAGCGATGTG
>CANHEA010000122.1 GCA_947459635.1 Flavobacteriaceae bacterium
GATTAAAGAGCGTGCGAACTTTGTTGCGGAATTTTGGGAAATGAGTGATTTCTTTTTTGTAGCGCCAACTTCTTATGATGAAAAAGCTTCGAAAAACTGGAAAGAAGACACGCCAGCATTGATGAATCAATTAATAGAAATCATAAAATCGATTGAGGATTTTAGCAGTTTAAATATAGAAACGATTGTAAAGAATTGGATGACTCAAAACGAAATCGGAATGGGAAAAGTGATGCAACCTTTTCGATTGAGTTTGGTGGGTGCGCTTAAAGGCCCGCATTTGTTTGATATTGTTGCGCTCATTGGAAAAGAAGAAACAATAAAGCGTTTGGAAAAAGCAATTGAAACTTTATAAAACAAAAAAAGCTCCTATTTCTAGGAGCTTTTTTTTATAAACTAATTAGTAACTGTCCACCCAACAATCCGATATTTCCAGTAAACTTATTACCATTATTAAGCGCTCGTAAATCATCGTCTTTGTTGAGTTTGTTCATAAAATTATTCAAACCGTATTGATAGAAAATAACTGCTTTCACCACTTTACTTCCGCCTGTAATTCCAAAATATAAGTTTCCATTAATGGTTGTCACATCTACAATATCTTCGGCTTTCAATAAAGGTGCTCCTGGAAAAGTATTCTTTTCGTTGTCTTTGTCTAATTTGAGTTTTCCATTGACTTGCAACACAGGCCCAAAATCAACGGCCAAATAATTTTCAACGATATTATAACTTAATAACAATCGAACCTGCACGCCTTCAACGGTATATTTTACATCTTCTCGTTGAAATGAACTATTCTTCGTTTCCAAAGAAAAACTGTTATTGAAAAACTGCATTCCGAAAGTCATGCTGAAATCATTGTAAAAATTTCCTCTTACAGACAGTCCACCCATAAATCCCGAACCGGGTTTTGCATTAAAATTACTTGATATTAGAGACATCTGGGAAATACCCGCCGAAATTCCAATTCGATTTCCGTCTTTTTCACGGTATTGCGCTTTTGCAGCTGTAGCAAAAAACAGGAAGGCTAGTAAAGTAAGTAGGTGTTTCATTTGACAGTTTTTTTTTGCTAAAATAAACGGTTTATCTTAATGATTTATTCTTAGTGCTTTTTATTTCATAAAAAAAGAGACTTAATCGTCTCTCTTTCTTTTTAGAATCCACTTGATCAAATAGGGCAGCGCTATGTTGATGACGTCCATGTAAGAGTTAGCAAAAATCGTCTTATAGGAACTTAAAAAATTACTCACAATTCCTTGCGGCGTAAAGCTTTCCTTTGTTTTTTGAAAACTTAAAACGAGCTTTTGATATTCGATTTCTTTCTCGATTCTTAATATCTCCAAATCTCTTTCAATCTCAGCGTAGGAGGAATATTTCTTGGTTTCCATGACTTAATCGTTAAAGAAGATTTCTGAAAAATTCTCCATCACTTTACCTTCCATTATTTTGTCCTTGATTAGGAATAGAAGTGCGGTAAATACTGCATAAACTCCCGCAACAATCAGAAATCCTAACGCATAACTGCCTAAAGATTTACCAATTGCAAAAGCCACCGCCACCGAGCAAAAAAGCAAAACCATACTGAAACACAAGAGAATTAAAGTAAATTTGAGAATCATCGTCGTCGACTTCATCGCCACTTTAAATCCCCATAATTTATAATAGGCGACGCTCTTTTCAAGATACACATGCACTTGTTCTTGAATATCTTCTGTGTGTTCTTTTAATTCATCAAAAGCCATAAGCCTAGTTTTTGGTTCATCTATTTTTGCAATTTCGCATTCTCCTTTTTCAAGTCCGCCAGTTTTGTTTCTAGAAACGAAATCACATCTTCGGTTTTATGACTCATGTTAGATACGAGATCGTCGTATGTTTCTTCTAAATCAAATTGCGTGTTTGCCGCTTTCGATTTGAATTGTTCAGATGCGCTATCAAATTTGTTTTTGAGATTTTTCTTCGCATCATCAAATCCATCTTTGATTTTTTCTCTTGTTTTTGATCCTTTATCAGGAGCCATCAAAATTCCAGCAACAGCTCCAATTGCTGCGCCAGCCAAAAGTGCTAATAGGGTATTTCCAGTGTTATTTGACATGATATTGTGTATTAAAAATTATACTCACCTAAAGGTACGGCTTTTGTTAACAAGTCTGTGTTAATAACTGAAAAATTTACCTAAGAAGTCTAAATTTCTTATTTTAATAGGTTGTATTGGCTCATTTTTTAAAAAACATCTGGTAAGTTGTAAAAGAAATAAATGTTGTTTATAACTGAAATATGAGGTTCGTTTTTAATAGCCATTCGCAATAGATTTTTAATTTAAAATAGTTTTTGGTAATAATAGAAAAGCGCCCCGTTAAGAGCGCTTTTTTATTTAAATTATCTATGGTAGAAAAACTATATCGAAAAAAGTAGTTCTTTTACTTTTTCGTCTTTTTCTGTTGATTTGAGGTTTTCAAGAAATGAACTTAAGGCTTCCAACGAAACAGCATCTTTTCGTAAATTTTGAATTGCTTCAATTCGAACAAAAGGCGATTCACTTCTAAGCGACATCGTGTACAACTTTTGAATGGTCTCTTCATCAAAATCCTTTGGCGCAATTTGACTGGAATGTTTCAACATATAATTCGCAAATAACAAGGAACTTTTATTATTGGCAATATTTTTCTTCAATACATTTTGCAGCAAACTAAAATTAGTTACGGCTTGAATACTTTCCTTAATTACATTTTCAACTTCATTCCGCTCCGAGTCAGAATCTACTTTAAAGAATTTGTTGATTTCTTTCAAAGAATTATTCAAGCTATTTTCTTCTTTCTTGCCCTTTTCTTCCCAAGCATCTTTGAGTCCAACGGTTTTATTAAAAACTAAACTTTCCGCCACAGAATCCTTATCCACAGTGAAATAACCCAAACGTTGGAATTGAAACTTATCTTCAATTTGAGCATTCTTCAAACTTGGTTCCACATAACCCGTAACAATTTTCAAAGAATCCGGATTGACGAACTCGAGGAAATCTTTCTCTTTATGGGAATCAGGCGCTTCGTCTACAAACAATCGATCGTACAAACGCACTTCGGCTTGCACAGCGTGCGCAATCGAAACCCAATGCAAAGTTCCAGATACTTTTCTTTGACTGGCTTCTGTTCCACTTCCGCTTAAACTTTCGGTATCATAAGTAGCGTGAATTTCAGTAATTGTTCCAGAAGCATCTTTGATAACACTTTCTCCTTTAATGATATAGCCGTTTTTAAGTCGCACTTCTTTGCCGATACTTAGACGGAAGAACTTCGCTGGGGCTTCTTCTAAAAAGTCTTCGCTTTCGATATATAACTCTCTAGAAAAAGGCACTTTTCTATAACCTGCTGTTTCGTCTTCTTGATTGTTTTCAGCATCAAGCCACTCTACGTGTCCTTCAGGATAATTTGTAATCACCAACTTCACCGGATCTAAAACCGCCATGACTCTTGGAGCAGTCTTATTCAAATCTTCTCTGATGCAAAACTCTAAAACGGAAACGTCGATTAGATTATCGCGTTTAGCAATTCCAGTCGTGTTAGCAAAATTCCGAAGCGATGCCGGTGTATAACCTCTTCTTCTCAAGCCTGATATCGTAGACATTCTTGGATCATCCCAACCTTTTACGTGGTTTTCCTTTACCAATTGCAACAGTTTTCTCTTACTAACAACAGTATGACTTAGGTTTCTTCTGGCGAATTCACGTTGCTTCGGACGAACTAGTTTTGAATCATAAATTTGATCCAAAAACCAATCGTATAATTCACGGTGTGGTAAAAATTCTAAGGTGCAAAAGGAATGTGAAATTTGTTCTAAATAATCGCTTTCTCCATGCGCCCAATCATACATCGGATAGATGCACCATTGGTCACCGGTTCGATGATGATGTTTGTGTAGAATGCGATACATAATAGGATCGCGCATCAACATATTGGTCGATTTCATATCAATTTTAGCACGAAGAATGTGTGTTCCTTCTTCAAACTCACCAGCTTTCATCCGCTCGAAAAGATCTAAATTCTCTTCAACAGAGCGATTGCGGTAAGGACTATCGGTTCCTGGAGTAGAAGGCGTGCCTTTTTGAATGGCCATTTCCTCAGAAGATTGACTGTCTACGTAGGCTTTTCCCTTCTTAATAAAATCAATCGTCCAATCGTATAATTGTTGGAAATAATCAGAAGCATAACGCTCTTCAGCCCATTCATAGCCTAACCATTGAACATCTCTTTTTATGGCATCCACAAATTCTTGTTCTTCTTTTGCTGGATTGGTATCGTCAAAACGAAGGTTAACTGGCGCTTTATAATCTATTCCCAAACCAAAATTCAAGGCAATAGCACTGGCGTGGCCAATATGCAAATATCCGTTTGGTTCCGGTGGAAAACGAAAACGCAATTTAGAAGTCGATAAACCGCTTTTCAGATCTTCTTCGATAATTTGCTCGATAAAATTTAATGCTTTTTCTTCCGTTGACATATTCAAAAATTAGAGTCGCAAAGTTATTAAAATAGTTGGGAAATTTGGCGAACTGCTGATTTGCTTATGCTATTTTATCACTAGAAACAAATATTTCATACTTTTACTGAATAGACGCTCAATCCATTTTACCAACAAATCACATGGGAACTATTAAATTACAAAACATCCGAACCTATGCCTATCACGGCTGCTTGTTAGAAGAAGGAAAAATCGGGTCCGATTATCGTGTCGATCTGGAGATCAAGACCGATTTGCGCAAATCTTCCATTTCTGACGCACTTGAAGACACTGTTGATTATGTGATTTTAAATCGAATTGTCATGGAAGAAATGGCCATTCGTTCTAAATTGCTAGAACATGTTGCCCACCGTATTATTGCAAGAATATTTAAAGAAATTCCATCTATTTCTAGAATCGTTTTGGCGGTTTCTAAAATAAATCCACCGATAGACGGTGATGTTGAAGCGGTTACCATCGAAATGGAAGAATACAGAAATTAACGGTTTACAATTATTGATTTACGATTTTAGAATAATTTCAAGATTAAAATTTGAAATTCAAATTTATTTATTAAGTTTGCCGTCCAATGCACAATGGCGTCGTGGCCGAGCGGCTAGGCTGGGCTCTGCAAAAGCTCCTACTCCGGTTCGAATCCGGACGATGCCTCAAAACCTTCAAATTATTTTGAAGGTTTTTTTTATGTTTAATTTTTATGAAAAATTAATTAAAGTTACTGTTCGAATCCGGACATTGCGCTGGAAATCTTCATTGAAATTGAAGGTTTTTTTATGTTTAATTTTTAGAAA
>CANHEA010000123.1 GCA_947459635.1 Flavobacteriaceae bacterium
GTGACTTCATCATGGTATTTATCAATGTCGAAAATTTCGGTAAAAGTCAATCCGTAGAGTTTTTGCGCAATCGTAAAAGCACCCGCCAACACTTTCTCTAACTGAAAATAAGGTTTCAATTTCTCGTCATCCAAATTGAATAGCTGTTGTTTGAGTTTTTCGGAATAATAAGCGCCATCCCATTTCTCCAATTGCTCAATCCCATCGAGTTCTTTCGCAAATTGTGTCAGTTGTTTGAATTCTCTTTCGGCTGCTGGTTTGGCTTTGGCCATTAAATCTTGCAAAAATGAGGTTACTTTTTCAGGCGTTTGCGCCATACGTTCTTCCAAAACAAAATGCGCATGCGTTGCGTAACCCAATAAATTGGCTCGGTCAAAACGCAATTTGGCAATTTTCAAGACAATAGCTTGGTTGTCGAATTCGTTGTTTTGAAAGCATTTCGCGCCAAAGGCAATTGCCATTTTTTTACGTAATTCCCGATTGTCGGCATACGTCAAAAACGGAATGTAACTCGGATGATCTAAGGTAAAAATCCAACCTTCTTTATCTTGACTTTTAGCCAACGCTCTTGCGGCTTCTATAGTTCCTTCCGGCAAACCAGCTAAGTCTTTTTCGTCAGTTAAATGCATTTGAAAGGCATTGGTTTCAGCCAGCACATTTTCGCCAAATTGCAAACTTAATTTAGACAATTCCTTGTCGATTTCACGCAATTGTAGTTTCTTATCTTCTGATAAGTTGGCGCCATTTCTGGAAAAGCTTTTGTATTTTTTGTCTAAGAGCGTCGTTTGCTCTGGATTCAAATCCAGTTGGTCTTTTTGGTCGTAAACCGCTTTTACTTTGGCAAACAAATCGGCGTTGAGTCGAATGTCATTGCTAAATTCGGATAATAACGGCGACACTTCTTGTGCAATTTTCTGCAATTCGTCATTGGTTTCCGCGGAATTCAAATTGAAAAAAATACTCGAAATCCGATCGAGGATGTCACCACTAAAAGCCATAGCTTCAATCGTATTTTCAAAAGTGGGTGCGGCTGGTTTGCTGACAATCGCATCGATTTCGGCTTTGGCTAAAGCAATTCCTTCTTGAAAAGCAGGAAAAAAATCTTCGTTTTTGATTTGCGAAAAAGGTGCGGTGTCGTATTTGGTTTGGAATTTTTTTGTTAGAATCATGGCTCGCGAAGGCGCTAATTTTAGTGTTATGTAATTATCTTTTCTTAACCGCAAAGTTCGCAAAGGTTGTCGCAAAGTTCACAAGTGTTGTTGTTTGTTTTTCCCTCCTTTGGAGGGGTGCCCGGAGGGCGGGGTGGCTTAGCCCCGATAGAAACGGAAATCCTTTTTTGTTTTGTCACCCCGAGCGCAGTCGAGGGGTTTTTTCAAAACAAAAAAGATTGCAGTGTATAGCGGGAAATAGCTCCTCATTTTATTTATTTTTCAAATTGTCCGACGACGCATTCACGCTGTCTTTCAAACTTTCTTTGTATTGTATGATTTTCGATTGGATATTTTTGTCGTGACTTCCGATAATTTGTGCTGCTAGAATTCCTGCGTTTTTGCCACCATTGAGCGCCACTGTTGCTACGGGAACACCGCCTGGCATTTGTAGAATCGATAGCACACTGTCCCAACCGTCGATGGAATTACTAGATTTTACCGGCACGCCAATCACGGGCAACGGCGACATCGAGGCGACCATTCCGGGTAAATGCGCCGCGCCTCCAGCACCAGCAATAATGACTGCGATTCCTTTGGTGTGGGCATTTTTGCTAAAATCGAATAGTTTTTCGGGTGTGCGATGCGCTGAAACGATATCTACTTCAGTTTCGATGTCGAAACTTTGGAGGATATCTATGGCTTCTTGCATGATGGGCATATCGGAGATACTTCCCATGACGATGGCTACTTTCATATTAATTGATAATTAACAATTGATAATTAATAATTTTGGGGCGTGTCCCTGCGGGTCGGGCTATCCGCTCTATCTTTTGTGCTTGTCACCCTGAGCGCAGTCGAAGGGCTTGTTCTAAGCACAAAAGGATGCCGCTACTATCCCTAACGCGGCATGCCGTATAAAAACAAATTCGAGCTAATTCGTGCAATTCGTGTTTAACCACTAATTACGCGAATCGTATTCTTAACGCGTTCTGCGATTTTTCGCGCTTCCTTCATATCTTCATTGACGATGGTTACGTGGCCCATTTTCCGGAACGGTCGCGTTTGCTTTTTTCCGTAGAGGTGCGGCGTCACACCATCGATGGCTAAAATTTCATTGATGTTTTCGTATACTACATTCCCAGAAAACCCTACTTCACCGACCAAATTGACCATGATGCCAGCTGCTTTACTGTTGGTATTTCCCAAAGGCAAATTGAGAATGGCGCGCAAATGATTTTCGAATTGCGACGTATAACTCGCTTCTATTGAATAATGTCCGGAATTGTGTGGACGCGGCGCGACTTCATTGACTAAAATCTCACCGTCGTGGGTTTGAAACATTTCGACAGCTAACAGTCCAACGGGTTCAAAAAGCTCAGCAACTTTTAGCGCAATTGCCGTGGCTTTTTTCGCGACTTTATCATCGATTCTGGCGGGACAAATCACGTATTCTACTTGATTGGCTTCGGGATGGAATTCCATTTCAACTACAGGATAAGTTTTGATTTCTCCTGAAAGATTGCGTACGACAATCACTGCGAGTTCATTCTTAAAAGGAATGATTTCTTCAACGAGGCATTCCGTGTCTGGGAGTTCGTCTAAGTCAGTCGCTTTACGTATCATCTTAACTCCGTAGCCGTCATAACCAAATTCGGTGCATTTCCACACAAAAGGGAATTGGAGATTGGCGATTTCCGATTTTAGCCTGTTCAGATTTTCAAAAATTTTGAAATCCGCTGTTGGAATTTGATGGCTTTGGTATAAGGTTTTTTGAACACCTTTATTTTGAATTTGGTGTAATGTTTTTGGAGTCGGATAGACTTGAACACCTTCGAATTCGAGTTTTTCTAAAGCATCCACATTCACCAATTCAATTTCGAATGTGAGAATGTCTACGAGTTTTCCAAATTGATAAACCGTATCAAAATCCATCAAATCGCCTTGCAAAAAAGTGTTGCAAGCTATTTTGCTTGGTGCGTCTGCACTTGGATCGAGAACGAAAGTTTGAATATCCCATTTTCGAGTTTCCGACAGCAGCATTTTGCCCAATTGTCCACCACCGAGGATGCCTAATTTAAAATCGGAAGAAAAGAAATTCATTCGTTGTAGTTATTTTAAAAGTCTCATGCAGTCGCTGCGCTCGTGTCATGCTGTTGTTGTGTTTGGCAAAGATAAAGAAGAATCGTTCTCTAATTCCTACTTTTTTACAAAAAAGGTCTGTTCACGTACTACTTACTACTGAATACTTTACTAAATTTGCACCTTATAAAAATAAAAAGATGATACAACTCCACGATAAACATTTTGTCCCTTTTATTTCCGCCGAAGAAATAGAATTCGCTATTGTCAATATGGCCAAGCAAATGGATGATGATTTTTTTGATGATGTGCCAGTTTTTGTGGGCGTTTTGAATGGTTCGTTTATGGTTTTATCCGATTTGATGAAACAATATCGCGGGATGTGTGAAGTGAGTTTCGTGAAGATGGCTTCTTACGAAGGAACGCAATCTTCTAATGAAGTAAAACAACTCATCGGAATCAATCAAAGTCTAGAAGGCAGAACCGTTGTGATCGTTGAAGACATCGTCGATACCGGCAACACCATCGAGGAACTCAAAGCGATTTTCAAAGAGCAAAAAGTAAAGCACCTCAAAATCGCAACCTTGTTTCTAAAACCTGATGTCTATAAAAAAGATATCAAATTAGATTACGTGGGAATTCGAATTCCCAACAAATTTATCGTCGGCTTTGGTCTCGATTATGACGGGCTAGGCAGAAACCTCAAAGACATTTACCAACTAGCAGAATAATAACTCAGTTACTCAGCAACTCAGTAACTCAGCAACTTTAAAAAAATGATCAACATCGTTCTTTTCGGAAAACCAGGTGCAGGAAAAGGCACACAAGCTGAATTTTTAAAAGGAAAATACAATTTAACACATTTGTCAACCGGAGATATCTTCCGATACAATATCAAAAATGCTACGGAATTGGGCATGTTAGCCAAAACCTATATGGATAAAGGCGATTTGGTGCCGGATGAAGTTACCATTCAAATGTTGCAAAGTGAAGTCGATAAAAACCCCCAATCCAGTGGCTTTTTGTTCGACGGATTCCCAAGAACCATCGCACAAGCAGAAGCATTAGATGCGTTTTTAGTTTCAAAAAATCAAAGCATCACCGCCACGATTGCACTTGAAGCCGACGATGAGATTTTAGTGCAACGCCTTTTAGAACGAGGGAAAACTTCTGGCAGACCAGACGATCAAGACGAAGAAAAAATTAGAAACCGTTACGACGAATACAATCAAAAAACCGCGCCGCTCATGCATTATTACAAAGCGCAAGGAAAATTTCATGCGGTCAACGGCATCGGTTCTATCGAAGAAATTACGGCACGATTGAGTTCCGTGATCGATTCTTTATAGAAGCTATTCCGGCTCTGCGCTACTATCTTTTTTGTTGATCAAACTCAGCGCAACTGCTGCGAATTCGTAAAACAAAAAAGGATAACCGCTGCGATCCGGGCTAGTCAAGGTAAACGGAACATCCGTTGCACCATCAACCAAAATATGTACATTGGAATTACTGATCATTCTTTTTTTAATCATCCTCAATGGCGTCTTTGCGATGTCGGAAATTGCCTTAATTTCTGCTAGGAAATCTCGTTTAGAATCCGCTGCTAAAAAAGGACATGAAGGAGCCAAAACAGCACTAGATTTAGCCAATTCCCCCAACAAATTATTGTCGACTACCCAAATCGGAATTACGTTAATCGGAATACTTACCGGTATTTTTAGTGGTGATTCTATTACAGCTAACGTGCAGATTTTCGTGAATGGATTCGAGAGTTTGAAACCTTTTTCACATTCCATTGCCGTGGCTTTTGTAGTTTTAGTTTTGACATTTTTTTCCTTGGTTTTGGGAGAATTGTTGCCCAAACGTATCGGATTAAATCATCCGGAGGGCATTGCCAAGGCAGTAGCTTTGCCGATGAAAATGCTATCAATTCTTACAGCACCTTTTATTTGGTTGCTGACGATTTCTA
>CANHEA010000124.1 GCA_947459635.1 Flavobacteriaceae bacterium
ATACAAAAAGATTGTATATTTGCGCCGGCAAGTCCTACACGACCAGCTCCTGCAAAATCCTCCAGGATGGGAACATAGCAAAGGTATGTGGTTGAGCGGTGCGATGTAGGTCGCTTGCCATTTTTTTTAATCTTCCTTTATGGAGGATTTTTTTTTGCATTTTTTTTGAGAAGCCGGGAACCTGCTATCCGCTATAGTCCTCACTGCGTTCCGGGCTGCCGCTACTATCAGGGCTAGGGCTATCAGTTGTCAGTTGACAGTTCTCGGTTATGTTCCAGTTACGTAAAAGTGTTCAACTGAAAACTATTTTCCACTTATTCCCAAGAACGTAACCTACAACCTACAACGTACAACTCAAAACCCACAACAAAAATTATTATCTTTACCCTCAAACGATCTTACAGTCTTATAATCTCAAAATCTTATAGTCAAAAAATGAAATCAATCCTAATCACATTACTATTCATCACGACAATTTCCTTCGCCCAAACCGACGTGAAGGCACAATACCAAACTTTTGTCGCAGACTTTGAAGCGTACAGCAACAATCCTGAAGTTGCTTCTGATAACAGTACACTAAAACCCGGACCATGTGGACAGTATAATCTCAAGTTTATGGTCACAGGACAAGGTGAAAAACAAATGGTTAATATGCCACCAGCACGCAAATTGTGTTTCGATTTGAACCGATATGATAAAGCGAAAAACCCAGATATTTCAAAAGACTGGGAATACGAAATAAAGCCAGTTGGAGATAGATTCTATACCATTCGTGCGACCAAAAAAGGAGCGGAAGACAAGCCAGAAATGTATTATTACGAACGAAAGAAATAGAAAACGTTATATGTTGTAAGTTGTAGGTTAGAATGGTCCTAACGTACAACTTACAACTTACAACCTACAACCTACAACCTACAACCAAAAACATGAACAAAGTCGTCCTCATCACCGGCGCTTCCTCAGGCATCGGCAAAGCCATCGGCGAATTCCTGCATCAAAAAGGATTCGTGGTCTATGGCACCAGTCGAAATCCCGATAAAATTACAAACTCTGTTTTTCCCTTGATTGCTTTAGAGGTGCGAAATACGGAGAGTATTCAAGTTGCCGTGTCAAAAGTTATAACCATTTCAGGTAGATTGGACATACTCATCAACAATGCCGGCATTGGTATTACTGGACCTTTAGAAGAAATTCCAATGGATGAAATCAAAGCGAACTTTGATACGAATTTCTTCGGGCCGATTGCCGTGATGCAAGCTGTTTTGCCTCAGATGCGTAACCAAAAATCTGGACTAATCATCAATATTTCTTCCATTGCAGGTTATATGGGATTGCCGTATCGCAGTATTTATTCGGCTTCGAAAGGCGCATTGAGTCTAGTTACCGAAGCTTTGCGCATGGAAGTAAAATCTTTCGGAATTCAAATTACCGATGTCGCACCTGGTGACTTTGCTACGAACATTGCAGCAGGTCGATATCATGCACCAAGTAAAGGTTCGGCTTACGAAAAACCATACGCTGCCACTTTACAAATGATGGATGAGCACGTCGAGTCAGGAAGCAATCCAGTAGAAATGGCAGAAGCAATTTACGCCATTATCCAAAATCCAAATCCAAAAGTGCACTATAGAGTGGGACTTTTGCTACAGAAGTTTTCGATTGTTTTAAAGAAAATTTTGCCGGATAAAGTTTATGAAAGGATGTTGATGAATCATTATAAGCTTTAAGTTGCTGAGTTACGGAGCCGCTGATTGGCCGAGTAAAATATCTCACGAACTTAGGAGCTTAGGTGCTCAGAAACTTAAAAAATAAGTTGTAATTTTACGCCCGCGTTAAATTTGATATTAAGAGGAGGAAGTCCAGTGGACTTCAGGTATTTTAAATGTCACATTAATAGTTAAAATGTAATTGTCAAATCAATAGTGCGTTAGGGATTGAAACGGAAATCCTTTTGTGACGGTGTTCGGCACAAATGATTGGGAGTGGAAAGCCCGACCCGCAGGGGAACGCCCAAAAACACAAAAGATAAATTAAACAAAACGATATGAAATTTTTTATTGACACTGCCAACTTAAACGAAATTAGAGAAGCGCAATCGCTCGGAATTTTAGATGGCGTTACGACCAATCCGTCGTTGATGGCGAAAGAAGGCATCACCGGTAAGAATAATATTTTGAAACATTATGTGGATATCTGCAACATTGTGGATGGTGATGTGAGCGCTGAGGTCATTGCGACCGATTTTGACGGAATGGTGCGTGAAGGCGAAGAGTTGTCGGAATTGCATGAGCAGATTGTGGTGAAATTGCCGATGACCAAAGATGGTGTGAAAGCATGTAAATACTTCTCTGACAAAGGAATTCGTACCAATGTGACGTTGGTGTTTTCTGCTGGTCAGGCGTTATTAGCTGCAAAAGCTGGAGCGACATATGTTTCCCCATTTATCGGTCGATTGGATGATATATCTACCGATGGTCTGATTTTGATTGAGGAAATTCGCTTGATTTATGATAACTACGGATTTGAAACCGAAATTTTAGCTGCTTCAGTGCGTCATACCATGCACATCGTGAATTGTGCTAAATTGGGCGCTGACGTGATGACTGGTCCACTTTCTGCGATCTTAGGGTTATTAAAACATCCTTTGACGGATAATGGATTGGCGCAGTTCTTAGCGGATTACGCGAAGGGAAACCAATAGAGGGTTGTCGGTTGACAGTTCTCAGTTAGATGGTAATAAAATAGAAAAAGCGGTTTCAGATTGGAACCGCTTTTTTATTTGAATGTATTCGATCTCGTCAACTTATTTTAACTGTCAACCGATAACTCACAACCGAGAACTTTTTACAGCTCTTTCTCAAAGTTGACATCGAACAAATTGGTGAACGCATTTTTAATTGCGCCATTTTGGTCCAAGACAATGGTTCGGTGCACTTTCATAATGGCCCAGTTGGCTTTGAGATCCTCGAAGTTGGTGCAACGGTATTCTGTAATTCCATCAGATTTCAGCTCGTGTAATTTGGCTTTCCAGATATCTTGATCTTTGTCGAGGTTGATTCCGATAAACTGATAATCCGGATGCAGTGCTTTTAATGCTAGTATTTTCTTGTGGGCAGCAAGCATATGTGAGGAAAGGTTGTCCGTCCAAAGAAAAATGACGGTTTTCTTCTTTGCGATATTATCTGAAGAAATCAATTGGTTGTTGGCATCGACCAATTCTACTTTTGGCAGTGAATTCCCAATTTTTAGCATTTGGATTGCGTTGCCAATTTTTACAATTTCATTTTTCTTGCTCTTATCGGTTGAATACTTGTGGTAAGTGTCTAGGAAAATTTTATTGTTGACCATATTTTGATCTTCCAGCAAATACGTAAAAGCGATATTGTTCAGAATGATATTCTTTACTGCTTTATTTTTAATGAGACTATCTGCAAAATTGAGTTTATTGATGTTCGTCCGCAATGCTAAATCTAAAGGCGTGTAGTGATTGTGGTAATGTATCGTCGACATATTGTTGAGCATATACGTCAGATAAGTCACGAATGGAGAAAAGCTGCAAAGCTTAATATCGTTATAGTCGATGTTTTTTCGGTAATCATAAAAATTGGCGGGAAGATTTTCGATAATATCTTCACCTGTGCGCATCATATGAGCCGTTGGATACATTTCTTTTTTTGCATAGTGATGAAAATCTAGCGATGCTTTTGCGTACTTGTCGAAATCTTCACTCCACTTGACAGCCTCTTTTTTGGTGTCGTAAAATTTCTTTTTTGACGCATAGGAAGAATCGATATTTTTAGTGAAATCAGCAATCGAATAATCGAAAGCGTCGAACAATTTACTTCGATCGTCTTCATTTTTCATATACATTTCCATCAAGAAATTATTCTTTTGATCGCCTCTACCGCAGAAAATAATCGAGTTGTCGAAGTCTTTTGCGTTGATGCGAACCATGATGCTGTCATTCTTGTCGAAATAAACGTATTGGTATTCTGGTTCGTTTTTGAAGGTGTACAATCCAGGCGTCAAAGAGTCAAATTTGATAAAAAACCGATTGTTCTCATCAATTTTGGCACTGTCGATTACTTCTGAATTTCGACAAAAAAGAATGTATGGGTTGTTAGGATTAGTGACTTCTCCACCAAAATACGCGGTATAATTATCGCCTTTATAGGCTTTGTTACAGGAACAAAACAGGGTGATGACTGAAGAAGTAAGTAGTAGAAATGTATGTAGTTTGGTGCTATACATGGAAACTAAGCTAGTCTACAAAAATATTAGGTTGCGTCGAGTTATTCTGTTAACACCGCGTTAAATAAAAACTGCCATTTTTATTGGTTGTAGAACTTCATTATCAGTCCTATTTTTATACTTTTGCAGAAAATTTTATAAATCAGTTTTTCATGTTAACAGTTAATAATTTATCGGTACAATTTGGAAAGAGAATCCTATTTGATGAGGTCAACACGACCTTCACTCACGGGAATATCTACGGTGTTATTGGAGCCAATGGAGCCGGAAAATCAACCTTCTTAAAAATTATCGCGGGCGATATCGATCCTACTTCAGGTCACATTCACTTAGAACCTGGAAAAAGGATGTCGGTGTTGAATCAGAACCACAATATGTTTGATGAGCATACGGTCTTGGAAACGGTGTTGATGGGAAACAAAATCCTATACGCGGTAAAAAAGGAAATGGATGAGTTGTATTTAGATTACAACGATGCCAATGCAGATAGAATAGGAGAGTTGCAAGTGCAATTTGAAGAAATGAATGGCTGGAATGCTGATTCTGACGCCGCTTCGATGTTGTCAAACTTAGGAATCACTGAAGACAATCACTACACTTTAATGGGTGATTTAGATGGAAAATTGAAAGTGCGTGTCTTGTTAGCGCAAGCTTTGTTCGGAAATCCAGATGTCTTAATTATGGATGAGCCGACCAACGACCTTGATTTTGAAACGATTGCTTGGTTAGAGAATTTCTTAGCGAATTATGAAAATACTGTGATTGTAGTTTCGCACGACCGTCACTTTTTAGA
>CANHEA010000125.1 GCA_947459635.1 Flavobacteriaceae bacterium
AGTATCAACTAACATCAGGTAAAATTTACATTTTAAAATACTAAAATTCAATTAATTAATTTAATATTTAATTATCAATTACTAGTTAGTATATGCTATACATTTGCTAGAAAGCGGCACTGATTTGCGTTATATTCAGGAGTTACTGGGCCACCGAAGCAGCAAAACCACCGAAATCTATACCCATGTCAGCACGAAGAGTTTGCAACAAATTAAAAGTCCATTTGATGATTTATAATCATTATATTAGCACAACAAATGTTACCTTAAAAACATACCTATCCAATCTAGAAAGTTTGTTTTTGTATGATTTTATGGGACATATAAGAGAGTTGCAAGAAACCAATTGAAAAACGGAATAAATAAAATTGAAACCAACTAAAACATTCTACATGAAAACACTTAAGCTACTACTATTATTTATTCTATTTTCTACCCAAACCTATGCGCAATGCTGGACACAAATAGCTGCTGGAGAATACCATACTCTAGCAATAAAATCTGATGGTACACTCTGGGCTTGGGGAAGAAACGACAAAGGCCAACTTGGTGATGGTTCATTGATAGACAAAAACACACCTATACAAATAGGTATTGATTCCAACTGGATGTCAATTGACGCAAATGGAGACAACTCAACTGCATTAAAAATAGATGGTTCACTTTGGGGATGGGGAGATAATTACTGGGGGCAAAATGGAAACGGTAATTTCGGAATTGGGGCGATGGATCCAATTCCAACTAGAATAGGAAGTGATAATGATTGGACTAAATTTTCATCCCCTAATTATGCCATAAAAAGTAATGGTACATTATGGGGTTGGGGTTATATTTTAGATACCGGTATAGGAAATGATGATAACGCACCTCATTACACCCCAGTTCAAATAGGTATTTCAAGTAATTGGATTGATATAAGCACAAGTTTTAGAGCAAGATTGGCAGTAAAAAGTGACATGACCGTTTGGGGTTGGGGATATAATTATTTAGGGGCACTTGCAATAGGAGAAGTAAATCATGGTGAAACACAAACTATTATTACTAGTCCAACACAAGCAGGAAATGGGTCGTCAGATTGGAGTAAAGTTGAAACTGGAGGTTGTTGTCATAGTAAAATGATAAAAATAGATGGAAGTCTATGGGGAATGGGTACAGGTGGACTTGGAAATATTGGAGATGGAACTAATTTATCTATTGTAAATATTCCCACTCGTGTAGGTACAGATAATGATTGGAAAATTGTAGCGACAAACTACCATACTTGTGCTATAAAAAATAATGGTACAATTTGGTCTTGGGGTGCAAATTGGCAAGGTCAATTAGGCGATGGTTCTAATACAGAAAAAAACGTACCTAATCAAATTGGTATTGGAATCAATTGGCAGTTAGTAAAAGTTGGGACGTTACACACAGTAGCATTATCAAACAATAATACCCTATATGCTTGGGGTGACAATCGATACGGACAATTAGGTGATGGTACTTTCATAAATAAAAATACTATTACACAAATTGGAAATTCGTGTCTTTTAAACACATCTGGCTTTAATGCAATAAAGACTTTGCATGTATTTCCTAATCCAACTACTAGTAAACTAATTCTTAATTATTATTCGTCAGAAAACACTACTTCATTAATGAATGTTTCAAACATCTTGGGACAAATTATTTATCAAAAAAATCAGTTAACTATACTTGGAGAAAATACTGAAACAATAGATTTTAATTTGTTCAAACCAGGAGTTTACTTTGTTTCAATTATGATAGATGGAAAAGAAGAAACTGTACAAGTAATTAAGCAGTAATTTGGACAGATCATATTGAAGTAAATACTTTGGCTTCTTGCAACAAATGCTAAAACTCATGGCTAGTTTTTCGATATATTGTGCGTTTCTTTTTCATAACTTCGCTCGGTCGGTTATGGAAATAAAGATTTCCATAAGCCGCCACGAGCTCTAGCATCGACCGTTATGCGTCAGCTTAAAAAAACACAACAATGGAAACGAAAGACTACATATTAATTTCAATAAGTATTAGTGCATTGACACTTTCGCTAATCTCATTAATTGTGACATTGGTGCAAAAAAATAGAGAAACAAATAGGACGATTAGAAAAACATTAACCGATACTTTAGAAGGTATTTCAAAAATAAACATTGAAACGACAAAACTTAAGTCTTCAAAAGATTCGGACAACAACGCGGAGAATATTATTACTCTTAGACGATATTACAACTCACAGAGACGAATATTAATTGCTCACGCTGACTTTCTAGTTATGCGTTATGACAAACTAACTACTGAAATTGACTGCAATATTTTGGCTGGAGCATATGCAACTATTGGCGATCAAGACAAAGCAGAATACTTTTGGCAAAAAACAGTTGATAAATCTATTTCTCTACCAATTAGACTTATGAATTTGCGTGGTTTTGGAACATTCCTTTTTTACAACGATAAGGAAAAATTGGGTAGAAAATTCTTTAATCAGGCATTGATGCTTGACCTCACAGAAAATGACGAAAATAAAGTTTTGCGCACAGACACTTACTTAATGTTGTGCGAGTTAGAGAAGGAAAGAGGAAATAAAGAACAATACGAATTGAATTTAACTAAAGCAATGGAAGTTTCAGCGACTATTAAAAACAGTAATAGAAAGAATGAAATGCAAGACAGAATTAGATTTAAACTACCGAAAAACGAGTGAAAAGCCGAACGCATAACACTTGCTAAAACTTATGGCTGGTTTTTCGGTATATTGTTCGTTTACTTTTCATAACTTCGCTTGGTCGGTTATGGAAAAAAAGCTTTCCATAAGCCGCCACAAGCTCTAGCAAGGAAACGTTAGTGGCAACCAAAAAAAAACAGACAGCATAAAAGATACAAAAAATGAAAACTTTTATTTCAGACTTAATACCAAAACTTCAAAAGTTTTCTCAAAAGTTGGACAACCTAACACTTTTGACAAACCAGCATTGGGTAGTAATTGACGATATTGGCAACAATAAAAATGTATATATTTTTCGGACTAATAATGACTTATTGATTTCTCAAAATGGGAAAGTTGAAAAAGCAAAATGGGAATATCTAGGTAACAATTCTTTGCTTATTGACAAAAAAGATGAAAGTTATCTTTTCAAACACGGATTTTTTGACGAGAACATTTTAGCTCTAAAAATTGACAGTAAAAACGAATATGCTTTTCTTATCAATGAGAATAAATATGATGGAGAACTCAATACACTGGACAAGGTTATAGACTTTCTAACAAGGAAATATATTGAACCACAACAAAGAAAAAATATAATTGAATCCACAGGTATTAACTTGAACGAAACTACGAAATTGAAAGAACGAGAAGTATTTCTTGTTTCATTTGACACAGACAAAGGAAAAGTTGAAATTGAGCAGGATAATTTAGTTTCCTATCCTGAACCAGGAAAAAAAGTTTTTATCAACGGAAAACCAGCTCCAACAGCCAAATATAAATTCGGTTTTATGTGGTATGTTCACATTGAAAATGGTATAGTATCAAAAGTGACATTGCTATGAAAAGAAAATTGGCAGCCACTAACACTTGCTAAAACTTATGGCTAGTTTTTCGGTAAATTGTTCGTTTACTTTTCATAACTTCGCTTGGTCGGTTATGGAAAAAAAGATTTCCATAAGCCGCCACAAGCTCTAGCAAGGAAACGTTGGCAATCAGTTCAAAAATCGCAATTTCTGTTGAAATTACTCTGGTAAATAAATGTTTTTGACAGCTGAAAATTGAAAGAAAAACATTAAAAATGTAATGTATAAATTTGCCTTTATTTTTAAAATTTATAAACAGGTTAATTGAAAATCGACCAACTAAAATTGAGAAAACGAAACTAAAAACTCTTTGGAATATAAACTCGCTTCGCTCGACTGTGAGCAACTTGCCTGCCAATTGAAATAAATAAGTTTTTCAAAAATCTTAATTGAAAATTCTATTTTACAACCAAGATTTTGGTGATTGAAAAATTGAAAGCTAAAATTAGTTTTGAAAAATGGAGAAGACAAATGGAAATGGAAAAGCGAAATAAACAAATAACCGCTTGCCAACAAATGCTAAATCTCACGGCTAGTTTGCGGTAAAATGTTCGTTTCTTTTTCCTAACTTCGCTCGGTCGGCAATGGAAATTAAAATTTCCATAAGCCGCCACGAGCTCTAGCATCGACCGTTATGACCTACTTGGTTTGAACGAGCGTTCAAACAATCATGTAATTTGCTTAATGGAATAAATAGTTCCAAGAAGCAATTGAGAAAATTTAAAGCTTCTCTTGTCATGAAAGTTCTTTGGTAATGGAAAAATCTCAATTCTCAAGCAGATCATAACAACTGTCAAACGCAATCGCTGATTTTCGGTGGCTTGAGACTTTTATTTTCCTATCTTCGTTTTTTCTAAAATAGAAAAAACTCGGTTACCAAGCCGCGACTACGTCTGGCAGCTAACCGTTATAGCTGATTTTGCCGCGGTGAAATTCAGCACTCGAATCAACTAGAACATTTTGAAAAAAAAGCTTTGAAAAAGTGGTAGACAATTGAAAGTGGAAAATAATTCTACTGAGGTTGGAATACTGAGGCTGGGCGTAAAAAATGGTTTGGTAAAACCATTTTTAGAGCGTGATTCACGAGCGCTTTAACCAATGTTAGTGGAAAATTATTGTCGAGAAAAAAATGAAAAAATAAGTTGCGCGTTTTGTCTTTTTGAAGCAAGTTTCGTGGTAATAGAAAATGAAAAGGAAAATATTTGTTTGCTTATTGGAATAGAAAATTGGAGTTGCTCTCCTCGCCTGCTCTCGTGTCTTCGGCAAAACCAGCCATAACACGCGTCAAACACAATCGCTGGTTTTCGGTTAATTGTGATTTTATTTTCCTATTTTCGTTTTTTCTAAAATAGAAAAAACTCAGTTCCCAAGCCGCGACTGCGTCTGGCGCGGAAACGTTA
>CANHEA010000126.1 GCA_947459635.1 Flavobacteriaceae bacterium
GCCACATAATCCATGTTTACCTTATTGGCTTCCATTTCATATTTCAATTTTCCTTCGGCATCTGTCGTGTACATTCCACCTTTAACTAAGGCGTTATAGATTTGATACTTCGCATTCAATTCCGCATCTTTTTCTTTGTCTTTTACAAACTGTGCTTGCTCAGGATTTGATTTGAAGTATTCCTTAAACTTTGCTAAATCAAAGGTTCCGTTTGTTTGAAACATTTGATTTTGCCCAATGCTTTGGTCATTCTTAAATATCTCAAGTATATGTTTCTCACTGGTGTGAATTCCTAATTTTTCAAATTCAGCAGTCACTAAGGCAATTGAAACCTCTTGATCCCAAACACGATTTACTGCTTGAGTAGATGTCATTCCTTGTTGTCCACTTTTTTCTAGGTTGCTCACTTTTACTCTAAAGTCTTCAAATATGATGTCTTTACCGTTTACGGTTCCAACATATTTTGAAGTTTCATTAAAACCACCTTTTCTATATAAATCTTGAACGATAAATGCTAATAATGAGAACCCAATAACGAGTATTAATAGTAATGATCGTTGTCTAATTTTTTGTAAAACTGCCATTTTGTATAGTGTTAATTTTTAATTCAGTTTGCGAAAATACAATTATCTATTTAATAACCATAGCTGTATGGTTATATTTTGCAAGATTTTTTCTTTTTTTTGAATTTTTTATTCTAGGATATTCATTTTCACCACTTCGATCTTCTTATTTGTGGCTTCTTCAATCGTAAAACGGATTTTTTCGATGGTAATTTGGTCCCCTTGAGATGGAATTTCTGTCGTATGATTTACAATATATCCGCCCAAAGTTCCGTAGGAATCACTTTCTGGAATTTGCAATTTATAAGTTTGATTGATATACTCAACATCCAATCGAGCGGAAAATAGGTAAACATCATCTTCGAGTTTTTTCTCCATCAACTCTTCAATTGAATCATGCTCATCTTCTATTTCACCAAAAAGTTCCTCTACGATATCTTCAACCGTTATCATGCCTGACGTTCCGCCATATTCATCTAAAACAATAGCGATGCTTTTTCTTTTCTTGGTGAGGATTTCTAAAACATCTTTGATGTAGATTGTTTCTGGTACAAACTCGATTGGTATAAGTACCGACTTAATACTTCTCGGTTTTTTAAAGAGTTCAAAAGAATGTACATAGCCAAGAATATCATCTAATGAGTTTTGGTATACCAATATCTTTGAATAACCCGTATCAACAAATTTGTTTTTTAGCTCTGTAACTGAATCGTGAATTTCTACTGCTGAGATTTCGGTTCGAGGTGTCATAATATCGCGAGCCTTAACCCCAGAAAACTCCAAGGCATTTTGAAAAATCTGAATTTCAGAATCCATGTTTTCGTGATCTTCTATCGTACTCATTTGTTCCGTAATGTAATTCCCCAGTTCGACTTTACTGAAAAACAAGGGCACATAATCGCCTTCTGTTTTAAAGAATCGCTTCAAGATAAAATCGGAAATCCAAAGAATAAAACTCGAAATAAAGTAAAAAAGCAGGTAAAAGAAATAAGCTGGAAGCGCAAAAAATTTGATAAAGGAATTCGCATAGATTTGAAAAAACACTTTTGGAATAAACTCACTCGTAATTAATACAATCAGCGTAGAAAGCGAAGTTTGAATTAGAACATTGGATAAATTGGTGAAATTAAATCCCATACTAGTAATCCAATTCATCAACAATTCTCCCATAAAAAAACCGTAAATAACGAGAACTATTGTGTTCCCGATGAGCATGGAAGCTATAAACTGGGATGGTTTTTCGGTAAGTTTAGTGAGGATCTTCGAGAGGAAATTTTGCTGTTTCTTTTCAATTTCAAGATAGATTTTGTTAGATGAAACAAAAGCAATCTCCATCCCGGAAAAAAGTGCCGCTAGTATTAGACATATAATGATAATACTAATTTCCATGGCTTAGGAGTTGTTATTTCTGTTCTCGAATTTCTTGGCAAAACTTCTCCTGAAAAAAAACATAAATAGAGAAACCGCGGCAATAATAGCAGACAACCACGGAGAATCGCCAGCGCTATATTTTGAAAAAGCATCATAAACAAAAAACCCGCTAAAGACGAGGTAAACGTACTGTGTATATTTTAGGTAATTCATAGATGTAAAATTTTATTTTTATTCCGCTTCGTCAATCTCGCCGTTGATGCGTTGTGAATTGACAATTTTAAAATCTTTGCTAAAATCGATGCCTTCTCCGTAAGAAATTCCTTTTGGATCCGTAAATTTAAACTTTTTCTCCGTAAAAAACCATTCG
Source organism: Flavobacteriaceae bacterium (assembly GCA_947459635.1). Lineage (GTDB taxonomy): Bacteria > Bacteroidota > Bacteroidia > Flavobacteriales > Flavobacteriaceae > Flavobacterium. Next base: position 2,305 of record CANHEA010000126.1, read on the forward strand.
TTCTTTTGGTCGTAATAGAGTTGTGTCGTTTCGAGCATTTGATCGGTTTCATTCCAAATTTTGACATTTTTTTGAAGATCAATCAAATCCGTTCCTTTAAACATAACGGCATAATCTGAGGAGATAAATGTGCGTTTGCCTTTGGAATCATACATGGTAACATGCACGCCTTTTGGAAATTCTGTAAATGGAAATTCGACATTGGAGTAATCAAGCATTTTTGGACTTACCAAAATGGATTTAATGCGTCCCGAATCGGTATACTTCAAGTTGAAATCGTCCGCCTCGCCGCTAGGAACAAACTCTGAGTAATTGATTTTTTGAACTTCTTTAAAATTACTTTCACAACCAACCATCAGGAACAAACCTATTCCGAAAGACAATAACAGCGTTAAAGTGTGTTTTAAGATTTTCAAATCAAAATAGTATTTAGCTTTGAAAGCACAGTTACAAGGAAAATTAATCGTACTTTCTTTTAATAAACCAGCGGTCATTTAAGGATAAACTCAACAGAAGGTTGGTGTAATTCTCTTCAACCAATAAGGCCTTTGCGGTTCCTCGTCTGCCGTATTCGACACCAATATTCAAGTTGGAGAAAGCACCACCCAAGGGCAATCCTAGTCCAGCTGAAAAAGCATAATCCTTCAGGTCTTCATTATTAATTGTCATCCCAGTTTTCTCGTATCTAAATCCACCGCGATAGGTAATTTTCTTTAAATAATTAGAAAATGCGGAGGCGTCTGGAATGAAATAACCTCCTAAACTGTATTTTACGGCATCTCTATAGATCACATTCGAAATGTCATCGGTACGGTTTCCAAATCGGCTGTTTTGCTGAAAAGTAACTTCTGAGCCGAGCATCCATTTTTTGTTTTGTCCAATTCCAAGACCAAAGGTAATCTTTGAAGGAAGTTTAATAGTGTAAGTGTTTCTGATTTCGTCTATCTTATCCACATCTTGTGGGTCGTAAAAATCAGAATACAAAACAGATGAAATAATTCTTGAATTTCTAGACTGCAGTTTACTTTCAGGAGTATAAATAAGACTACCAAAGACATTTAATTTTTGATTAATCTTTCTCTGATAGATGGCGCTTACATTTACATTGAATCCAGACAAATCTGAAGTATTCAATTCTTGTGTTCCGTATTGCACGTCTGGAACCTTTTGAATATTCTTGGTTTCTATTCTTCCAAAATTATAATTGAAATCAAAACCAACGCTTAGATTTGAATTTATTTTATGACCGTATCCCAAAAACACTTTGTTTACGCCGCCAGTTCCTTCATATCTTTTTACTATTCCGTCTAAATCTTCATTCCGAATTCGATAGCCCACGGAAGAGTACGGAATCAATCCAAAGCCGAATCCAGCATTTTTCAAAGGAATACCCACCGCCATATAATCGAGCGTTGATCTTTGTGCTTTTTCGTTCTTTTGAAAGGAATTAAGTTTCTTATAGCTAGTTGTTGCACCTACGGTATAAGTGGACATCTTTAATGTCGAATAAGTTGCAGGATTAATAATATTCACGTGAAGGCTGTCCGGAAAGATGGAAACGCCACCCATCAGTCGATTTTCGACCGTTCCTCTAAATCGAACTTCCCCAATTCCGTAAAATGAATAGGGAGACGACGTACCTTGTTGAGCTGCAGTGATGATTGAAAAGAGGAGGAAAAAGCTAACCGATATGTTCTTAATCATTGTTGATTTGATATTGAAAAGTTCTATGCAAACTTTCTAACAGAAAATTTGAATTGGCAAATATGGTATTTTTTAATCGTTTAGCCAAAAAATCTGCGTCGCCGCCCGTTAAAATTATGATAATGTTTGCGTTCTCTGTTTGGTACTGCGCCATAAATCCTTCTATTTCGTGGATCACACCTTGGATTACTCCAACATGAATGGACTCATGAGTTGAGTTTCCAATAAAATGATCGGGATATTGATGTTCTAGCAAGGGTAACTTTGCTGTTTGACGGTGCAACGCTTCATATCGCAATCGAATACCGGGAGAAATAGCACCACCTAAATAATTGTTTTTGCTGTCAATGAAATCATAGGTAATGCAAGTGCCAGCATCAATGACCAATCTGCTTTGATTTGGGTACGACAATACAGCACCTGAGGCTAGAACCATTCGGTCTATTCCTAAGGATTCGGGAGTCGCATATTTATTGACAAATGGAAAAGACCATTCTCGTGTTATAAAATGACTTTTTAACGTAGGAACCATTTGCTGAATCGTTTCTTTCTTTGTATTTCCAACGTTTGCTACGACGATGTCTTTGCAATTAGTATACTTATTTACAATTGCATTAAGCTTAATTTCAAGTTGGTCAGACAAAAAAGAAAATTGTTCTACGATGGTATTGTGTTCAAAAACAGCACCTTTAATTCTAGTATTCCCAATATCGATTACTAATAGCATAGCGTCATGTTTGAAGCGACGAAGTTACGAATAGATTTTTTTTATTAATTGTTTTGGATAAATTAAAAATCATTCTATATTTGCAACCGCTTTAAGCGAGAGGTACCTTAGCTCAGATGGTAGAGCAATGGACTGAAAATCCATGTGTCCCTGGTTCGATCCCTGGAGGTACCAC
>CANHEA010000127.1 GCA_947459635.1 Flavobacteriaceae bacterium
AAAATATGAAAAATATTGTTTTGATGTTGTGTATTGTTTTCGTTGGATTATCAGCACAAGCGCAGGAAAAAAAGAATAAAAACGCAAAATATTCCATCGAAGTTAATGGCAATTGTGAGCAATGTAAGAAACGAATTGAAAAAGCAGCTTACAGTGTTTCTGGAGTAAAATCGGCGGTGTGGTCGGTAGAAACGCACCAGCTGAGTTTGGTTGTTAACGAGGAAAAAACGTCGATTTCCGCAGTAAAGAAAGCAATTGCTAAAGTGGGACATGATACCGAAGAGGAAAAAGCTGCCGATGAAGTTTACGACAACTTACACCACTGTTGTCAGTATGAAAGAAAAAAATAGTCGTTGATGAGAACTGTATTTTTACTGCTTCTTGCACTGCAATTTCAATTTCTATATCCTAAAAAAACAATAGAAAATCAGGCAAATTGGTTTGCTTATACGGGTCAATATAAATTGGCACCTAAGTGGGGACTTCATCTCGAGGCACAATTCCGAATGGATGGTGATATTCAATTTAGCAGACAAAATTTGTTTCGTTTGGGCGCCATTTATTACCCCAGCAAAAACAGCAATACTATTGTCGGCTATGGATTAATAAATACCCTAAACACCTCGATTGGAAATTATTTTAATGAAGATAGAATTTGGGAGCAGTACCAACATACCTATAAATGGCGTGACGCCAAAAATATGATGATTAATAGGTTGCGTTTAGAGCAGCGTTTTGTGGATAAAATTGCGCTAAAGGAAGGTCACGTAGTTCGATTGGAAACAAATTATCAAAATAGATTTCGATACTTGAATCGCCATCTTTTTCATTTGAAGTATTTAAACAAAAACAAAGATGAATGTTATTTGGTTTTGCAAGATGAAGTCTTCTTAAATATTGGCTCTAATAGCGTCAATCCAAAGTTTTTTGATCAAAATCGATTTTTTGCAGGGCTAGGAATTCAATCTAACTCCAATTTCAGAATAGAGTTGGGGTACTTGAACCAACTTGTAAATCCTGCTTCTGGCGCAGATATTATGAATCATACAATCTCTTTTGCTTTGTTTCATAATCTGACTTTTTAGACTTAGGTTTTTTTGCAAATGTTTAGTATAGTAAATGGATTGTGGGGTTTATAGAAAGACAATGAACCATTGATTATTCGTTAAGTTTACTTTAAAATAAACCAATTCATTGTTGTTAAGGTAAATTATTCTTACTTTCACAACCTTTAATTAATAATGACAGCCTAGTATATGAATCAATTCGAATGGACCCAATTACTAAATCCAGAGTTTTATATCACTTTTGAGATTGCTGGAATCCAACTCGGGTTGTATATTGTTCTGTTTATTGTTTTCGCCGAAACCGGTTTGTTTGCCGGCTTTTTTCTTCCAGGAGATAGTTTGCTTTTTTTGTCTGGAATCTACAGCCGAGATTTGGTGCAGAATGTCGCATTTTTGGACAGTGATTTTATCAATGTTACGCTCTTATCTACTGCAGTTGCAGTTGCAGGTATATTCGGTAACATGACTGGTTATTGGTTTGGCGCCAAAAGTGGCTATTATTTATTCAAGAAAGAAGATACGTTTTGGTTTAAGAAAAAGTACTTATTGCAATCGAAAGATTTCTTTGAAAAGTATGGTGGTAAAGCGATTGTTTTTGCCCGATTCCTTCCAATTTTCCGAACCTTTGCGCCTATAGTTGCCGGAATCGTTTCGATGGATAAAAAGAAGTTTATGTTCTTCAATATTGTAAGTTCATTCTTGTGGTCTTTCGTTCTTATATTCGCTGGCCATTATTTGTACGGCGTTTTTCTCAAACAAGGCATCGATCTCAAACATCACATTGAGTGGATTGTTATTGGAATTATCTTAGTGTCGACCTTTCCGGTTTTTATGAAGTTATTAAAGAAACGACCTGCCGATAAAGCATAAAAAAAAATCCGAAGCCAATTGACTTCGGATTTTTTATATTATAAAAATTGATTTTACATCATCCCCGGCATTCCGCCACCCATAGGCATTCCGCCGCCAGCGTTTTCTTCTTTAATTTCGACCAAAGCACATTCTGTAGTAAGAATCATTCCTGCCACAGAGGCAGCATTTTCTAAAGCGACACGCGTTACTTTTTTCGGATCGATGATTCCTGCTTTTAGCATGTCTACATATTCATCGGTTTTGGCATTGTATCCGAAATCGCCTTTTCCTTCAGCAACTTTAGCAACTACTACAGAACCTTCTAGGCCTGCATTTTCTACAATAGTTCTTAAAGGAGATTCTACGGCACGGGAAATAATTTGAATTCCTGTTGCTTCATCAGCGTTGTCTGCTTTGACATCTTTTAGTGCGTTTTTCGCTCTTAATAGGGCAACACCTCCACCAGCAACAATTCCTTCTTCAACAGCAGCACGAGTGGCGTGTAACGCATCGTCAACTCGATCTTTTTTCTCTTTCATTTCTACCTCAGAAGCAGCACCTACATAAAGAACGGCAACACCTCCGGCTAATTTAGCCAAACGCTCTTGCAATTTTTCTCGGTCATAATCTGAAGTCGTAGCTTCCATTTGACCTTTGATTTGATTCACACGATTCTTGATCATATCAGCCTCGCCAGCTCCGCTCACTACTGTAGTATTGTCTTTGTCGATAGTCACTCTTTTTGCCGTACCAAGCATGTCAATCGTTGTGTTTTCTAAAGTATAACCTCTTTCCTCAGAAATGACCGTTCCGCCTGTTAGAATTGCAATATCTTCCAACATCGCTTTTCTTCTGTCACCAAAACCTGGCGCTTTTACTGCAGCGATTTTGAGCGCACCTCGTAATTTGTTTACAACTAACGTTGATAAGGCTTCTCCATCAACATCTTCCGCGATGATTAATAATGGTTTCCCTGATTGTGCCACTGGTTCTAAAACTGGTAATAGTTCTTTTAGGGAAGATACTTTTTTATCATACAGTAAGATATAAGGGTTTTCCAATTCCGCTTCCATTTTTTCTGGATTTGTTACGAAGTATGGCGATAAATATCCTCTGTCGAATTGCATTCCCTCTACTACGTCAACATAAGTTTCGGTTCCTTTGGCTTCTTCCACGGTGATAACACCTTCTTTACCCACTTTAGCGAAAGCATTGGCAATTAATTCGCCAATAACTTCATCATTGTTTGCTGAAATGGCAGCGATTTGTTTGATTTTCTCAGAGTTGCTTCCAACTACCTTTGCTTGTTTTCCAAGGTCGGCAACAATAGCTTCAACTGCTTTATCAATTCCGCGTTTTAGATCCATTGGATTAGCACCTGCAGCAACGTTTTTCAAACCTTCTTTTACAATTGCTTGTGCTAGTACAGTTGCGGTTGTAGTTCCGTCTCCTGCCAAATCGTTGGTTTTCGAAGCCACTTCTTTTACCATTTGCGCTCCCATGTTTTCGAGTGGGTCTTGCAATTCAATTTCTTTGGCTACGGTTACACCATCTTTCGTAACGTTTGGTCCACCGAAAGATTTCCCGATAATTACGTTACGCCCTTTTGGACCCAATGTTACTTTAACTGCGTTTGCTAATGCATCCACACCACGTTTTAATCCGTCACGTGCTTCAATATCAAATTTTATGTCTTTTGCCATTTTTATTTTGCTTTTATTTTTATTTAAATTATCGAATTAGATTATCGCTACAATATCGTCTTCGCGCATCATCAAATAATCTTTTCCCTCTAATTTTAGCTCCGTTCCTGCGTATTTTCCATATAAAACAGTATCGCCGATCTTAACTGTCATTGCGTGATCTTTTGTTCCATTTCCAACTGCTACAACCGTTCCTTTTTGAGGTTTTTCTTTCGCCGTGTCTGGTATGAAAATTCCAGATGCTGTTTTGGTTTCAGCAGCAACAGGTTCTATAAGAACGCGATCTGAAAGAGGTTTAATTTTTAATGCCATAATGATTTTGTTTTATTATTTATTGTATCAAATTTCGATGTTGCCTAGCCTTTCAGAAAATATGCCATGCGCAAAAAACTGACAATTTTACTTAAAAAAAATGCCAGCATTGTCAAGCTGGCATTTCATATGTTTTGTATGGAATTTATTTTTTCACTGGCTCAGCACTCGCTGGTGCTGCAGGAGCAGGGATATCTGTTTTTGGAGCAGCTTCTTTTGCTGGAGTTGCAGCAGCAGGTTCCGCTTTTTTAGGAGCTCCGGCTTCTGTTTGATCAATGATTTTAGAATCAGTATCGCTTAAAGTTCCAGTGAAACTGAGGCTTGACAACATGATTAAAACGATTAATATGGTTGCTAAATACCAAGTGCTTTTGTCTAAGAAATCGGTTGTTTTTTGTACACCGCCAATCATTTGAGATCCGCCTAAAGCAGAAGATAGACCGCCACCTTTAGGGTTTTGAACCATGATTACGATTATCAATAGAAAACATACTATTGTGATTAAAACTAAAAAAATTGAAAATGTGCTCATTGTTAGGTATTATTTTGTTGTAAATTTTTGATATCTAAAATTCGGTCTGCAAAGAA
>CANHEA010000128.1 GCA_947459635.1 Flavobacteriaceae bacterium
CACACCGGAACTATCTCTGAAATCGTTGACAAAGGAGCTACTGTAGAATTTGGTGATGATATCGTTGCTTTCATTCCAACCCGTCACTTAGAAAAAGAAGACGGTAAGAAATTGAAAAAAGGCGATGAAGCGGAATTCAAAGTAATCGAGTTCAACAAAGAATTCAAAAGAGTCGTTGCTTCTCACACCGCTATCTTCCGTGAAGAAGAAGAGAAAAATGTGAAAGCAGTAACTGAAAGTACAACCAACGCTACTAATGCGCCAGCTGCTACTTTAGGAGACAATAATGACATTCTTGCTGGTTTGAAAGCGAAAATGGAAAAAAGCGAGAAAAAGAAATAATTTTTCTTCTTAAGATAGAAAGCCTCGAAGTGATTCGGGGCTTTTTTATGGAGTTTTTTTACCGCAAAGATCGCAAGGAGTTTCGCAAAGGACGCAAAGAAATAAGAAGTATTGTCACCTTGTGTTAACCTTTTTCTTTCACGGATAGCGCGTACAAAGTTTATCATAAAGTACAGAGAAAAAAAAACCTAGCGAACCCAGCGCAAACCATAGCGACCCTAGCGGTTAAACCCTAAATCCCCAAATAATTACTCGGACTAATCGCCAACAGTTCTTTCTTAATTTCTTTAGAAACGTCTAAAGTGTCAATGAAGTCATGAATTGCTTTTTTGTCGATGGTGGTGTTCGTACGCGTCAAACCTTTCAAAGCTTCATAAGGATTTGGGTAACCTTCACGACGCAAAATCGTTTGAATGGCTTCGGCAACAACTGCCCAATTCTTATCTAAATCTTCTGCAATTTTAGCTTTATTGAGTAGCAGTTTGTCTAAACCTTTCAAAGTCGATTCAAACGCAATTAACGTATGTCCAAACGGAACGCCAATGTTTCGCAAAACGGTACTGTCAGTCAAATCGCGTTGCAATCTCGACAATGGTAATTTCGCGGCAAGATGTTCAAAAATAGCATTTGCTATTCCTAAATTTCCTTCTGAATTTTCAAAGTCAATCGGATTCACTTTATGAGGCATCGCCGATGAACCAATCTCTCCAGCTTTGATTTTTTGTTTGAAATAATCCATCGAAACGTAGGTCCAAATGTCTCGATCTAAGTCGATGATGATCGTGTTGATTCGTTTTAAAGCATCAAAAAACGCCGCAAAATGATCGTAATGTTCTATTTGTGTCGTCGGAAAAGAATGATGTAAACCCAAAGTTTCTTCCACAAATTTGTTCCCAAACTTGCGCCAATCAATAGCGGGATAAGCAACATGATGCGCATTGTAATTTCCTGTCGCACCACCAAATTTTGCGGCAAAAGGCACGTTGAATAATAATCGCATTTGCTCTTCTAATCGCTCCACAAATACAGCAATTTCTTTTCCCAATCGAGTAGGAGAGGCAGGTTGTCCGTGAGTTCGCGCCAAAAGTGGAATGTCACTCCATTCGTCACTTAAGTCTTTCAATTTACTCACTAAAGCAATCAAAGACTTCAAATAAACTTCCTGAAACGCCTCTTTGGTCGATAATGGAATCGCAGTGTTATTAATATCTTGCGATGTCAATCCAAAATGGATGAATTCTTTATACGCCGCCAATCCCAATGCATCAAATTTGTCTTTGATAAAATACTCGACCGCCTTAACGTCGTGGTTGGTGATTTTCTCGGTTTCTTTGATGACTTGAGCATCTTCACTGGTAAAATTCAAATACAAGTTTCGCAGCGATTCAAAAACGCCCACTTGAATTCCCTTGAGCTGCGGTAATGGCAATTCACAAAGTGCAATAAAATACTCCACTTCCACCAAAACGCGGTATTTGATTAAGGCTTCTTCGGAGAAATAAGCAGAAAGCGCTTGTGTTTTGCTTCTGTATCGCCCGTCAATTGGGGAAACAGCGTTGAGTTCGTGTAAAGGATTCATGGCAGTAGTGTTGTTGTTTTTGAAAGGCCAAAGATAAAGAGAATTATTCGGAATTGAATTTTAGATTTTCAATTTTTAAGGAGCTGTTCCCGCTATACGCTATATCTTTTCCTGGCTAAAGAAGCCAGCAAAAGGATGCCGCTGCTATCGGGGCTAGGGCCGCAGTTTTCAGTTCTCGGTTCTCAGTTTTGAGTGTACAGTTTTCCAATACACAGAAAAGTCAATCGTTAAGCCAACCGACAACCGAACACCGACAACGGATAACCGACAACTCACAACAATTTCCCCAACTCTTTCGCCACGATTCTCATTCCGTTAGAACCTGTAGTAGCAATTATTTTAAGGTTAGTCGGCGCATTCGAGATCGTCGCAGGATGCGGATCGATATAGTAGATCGGAATATTATTTTTCGTATAATGGAGCAAACCTGCCGCTGGATAAACTTGCAATGAAGTGCCAATCACAATCAAAATTTCCGCTTTTTGAACCAATGCAATCGCCGCGTCAAGTGCCGGAACAGCTTCACCAAACCAAACAATATGCGGTCGAAATTGGTAGCCGTCCGGATCAACATCGCCCCAAATTAAGTCGTGTTGCCAATCGATGATGTGGTTTTCATTTCCCGTCGAACGAACTTTAAAGAGTTCACCGTGCAAGTGCAGAACGTTCGAGCTTCCGGCTTGCTCGTGCAAATTATCCACGTTTTGGGTGATAATGTGAACCTCAAAATCGTTTTCCAATTCCGCCAAAATCTGATGGCCTTGATTGGGTTTGACTTCATGCAATTGCCTTCGGCGTTGGTTATAGAAATCAAGAACCAATTCGGGATTTCTTTGGAAACCTTCAGGTGTGGCGACATCCATGACGTTGTGGCCTTCCCACAATCCGTCGCTGTCGCGGAAGGTCTTGATGCCGCTTTCTGCGGAGATGCCGGCGCCTGAAAGGATGACGAGTTTCTTTTTCATATCCATCTTTTTACTTGCTGACAATATACGCTGTAGTGAGGACCAAATTCCTTTCTCAGTCTTTTTTCTTCAACAAAAATGATAAAAAGATGAAATAGAAGTCCAACCAAGAGCGAATAACTTCCAAGTATGAAAGAGTGAAAGTACATACTTTCGCCGAGCAAAATGAGAAGAATGGCGATATACATAGGGTTTCTAGTGTATCGATACACGCCCGTCACAACTAACGCTTTCGTCGGATCTGTAGGCGATAGTGTTCCTTTTCCATAACGAATAAAACAGTAAACACAGCTAAGAAATAGGAGGAGACCCAAACCAAATGATAGCAATCCTAAAAGTTCAACGATAGTGTTACATTCCCCATTTGTAGGCTGCTCCAACTTTTTCAAAATTAAAAACGGAACGAGTCCAGCAACAATGCCGGGCTGCAGTATCGTAAATATTAAATTTCGGATAACCAGTGAGAACATGGTAAAAGGTTTATGTTACAACTGCGATTTTTTTTTTAGAGAAGCTTAGTTCAATAACTAAAATCTAAAGCTAGTCTTTTTTACTATTTTTACCAAAATTTATTCATCTATGGTTGACTTGGCGTATTTAAATTATCTCGAGGAAATTTTAACCGAAAACAGAAAGGAAAGATTCCTGAAGGTTTTGGCAACACGTACCAATCATTTTACGGTGGCGATTGAAGATGTTTTTCAATTGCACAATACCAGCGCGGTCATGCGGAGTTGTGAGGTTTTTGGGATTCAACAATTGAACGTTGTGGAAGAAAAATTTGGGAAGAGCATCGACAAAGAAATTGCGATGGGCGCCCAGAAATGGGTGGATGTCAACAGGTTTGAAAGTATTTCGGATTGTATCGCTAATTTAAAATCAAAAGGCTATCGCATTATTGCTACGACACCGCATGAAAATGATTGTTTGTTGGATGACTTTGATATTGCGCAGCCGGCGGCTTTGTTTTTTGGTACGGAGCGCGATGGACTTTCGAAAGAAGTTTTAGATCAAGCGGATGGATTTTTGAAAATACCGATGGTGGGTTTCACGGAGAGTTTGAACATCTCTGTTTCTGCGGCAATCATCATTCAGAATTTGATGAGTCGATTGCATCAATCAGACCTCTCTTGGGCCTTGAGTGATGCTGAAATATTGGAGAAACGATTGGATTGGGCTCGTAAGTCGATTAAGGATATCAAGCGAATTGAGGCGCGGTATTTTGAGGAGAGAGTTGCTGAGTAACTGAGTAACTGAGTGACTGAGAAGCTGAGTAACTGAGTAACTGAGTTTGTTCTTGGTTACCGGAAACCCTAGCCCCGATTGCAGCGGTTATCCTTTTGTGCTGAGCAAATGCCCCTCGACTGTGCTCGGGGTGACAGGCACAAAAGATAATAGCGGAAAGCGGGAAACAGCTTCTGTAAAAAACTTAGTAACTCAGCAACTCAGCAACTATTTCTTCTTCAACACTTTATAATCTTCGTAACAGCCGCTAATGGCATCCATGATTTGAAGGTCGTTTGCCGTTTTGATAAAGGATTCGGAGTAGTTGCAATGATCTAAGATTTCGGCAATTTCCTTTTTGTCGATACCGAGAAGGACTGCTAA
>CANHEA010000129.1 GCA_947459635.1 Flavobacteriaceae bacterium
ATAATAAATCATATCTGTTAGATTTTTACCTTTGGTATTTATTTGTGCCGGTGGCGCAGGAAAATATGGGAGACGATTTGACTTTCCTATTGTTGGCAACTGCTTAAAATTAGATCATGAGAAATTTTATTTCAATTTTATTCGTTTTATTTTCACTAGCAATAAATGCTCAAAATGATGATATCAAACATACCATCGAAACCTTTTTCGAAGGCTTTCATCACCGAGATACGGTTTTGTTGCATCAAGTTTGCGCCGACAAAATGATTTTGCAATCTATCGAGGAAAACAGCAACGGCAACAGCCTCACCGAAGAACCACAGCATTTCTTCTACCGCTCGGTCGCCTCCATGCCCAAAGATTTGAAATTTAACGAGCAAATTTTGAGTTACACTACACAAGTCGATGGCTCCATGGGACACGCATGGACACCTTACGAGTTCTACGTCAATGGCAAATTAAGCCATCGCGGCGTGAATGCGTTTACCTTGTTTAAGGAAAAAGACCAGTGGAAAATCATTTATATTATCGATACGAGAAGGAAGTGAGGTAGATTTTGAGACTGCAAGACGGTAAGATTTAATCCTTATAATCTTATGATCCTCCAATCTTACAATCTTTTTCAAAAGCTGATCCGGCTGTGCCCTCCAAAAAAAAACGCGTCTGGCCACAATGGTAAAGGCTGACAAGAGCTTCCGCTGGTCGCTTTTTCAGCCTAACCAAAGTAATGGCAAGACACGGTTTTGTTTTTCGGTTCCATCCGGGCTAGGGCAGTCGATGTTAGATTTTAAATTTCCAATTTTAGATTGGAACATTTTAAGAACAAGATGTCAATCGCAAAAGCCAATGCAATGCCAAAAGTATAACAAACCAAATCGCTCAACAGAAAACCTTGCCCCAAGACATAATGTCCCAAAGTTGTATTTCGAATTTCAATAATCCACTCGGCGCTATAAAGTTGTTGCAATTCAATACCGTAACAAAGGAGTAAAGGAATTATGATTTTTCTAAAATTGTCACTATCGATAAAGAGGAAACGACATCCAAAATAAACCATGCCAGCATACAAAATATCACCAAAAAACAAAGGGATTGCATCAATTTTTCTAGATAAAATACCAAGCAGTACCACCAAAATAGTGATAATAAAGTAAAGGAAATGTCTATTATTCACGATTAAATCTTATAGTCTAAAAATCTAGAGCGAAGCGTGTCTATAGGCGCAGCCGATTCCAAAGCACAGCGTGATCAAACTAGCAATCTGCCATATTCACCGCCACCGCCAATCCACCTTCGGAAGTTTCTTTGTACTTAGAATTCATGTCTTTCGCCGTTTGCCACATGGTATCAATGACTTTATCCAAAGGTACTTTGGCATTTTTCGCATCGGTTTCCATCGCGAGTTCAGCGGCATTAATGGCTTTAATGGCTCCCATCGTATTGCGCTCGATACACGGAATTTGAACCAATCCACCAATCGGATCACAAGTTAATCCTAAATGATGCTCCATGGCAATTTCTGCCGCCATCAAGACTTGGTCTGGAGTTCCGCCCATGACTTCACATAACGCAGCTGCAGCCATTGCTGAAGAAACGCCAATTTCAGCCTGACAACCACCCATTGCTGCGGAAATCGTAGAACCTTTTTTGAAGATGCTGCCAATTTCTCCCGCGACCATCAAAAATTGTTTGATTTCTTTCTCTCCGGCTTGGTGATTTTCTATGACTAAGTAATACATCAAAACCGCTGGAATGACACCTGCGCTTCCATTGGTTGGCGCTGTGACAACACGTCCTAAAGCTGCATTGACTTCATTGACCGCCAAAGCAAAGCAAGAAACCCATTTGAGAATTTGACGAAATTTTACTTCTGTTTGTCTAATGCATTCTAGCCATTCTTGAGGTGAATTGTAATTCGCGAGTCCGATGAGGTTTTGGTGAATATCGAAAGCACGTCGACGAACATTCAAACCGCCAGGCAAAATGCCTTCGGAATGACAACCGATGTACATGCATTCTAACATCGTACTCCAAATACGCATTAATTCGCGATGAATAGCTTCCTCAGAGCGCATCGATTTTTCGTTTTCGTAGACGATTTCAGAAATGGTTTTGTTGTCAGAAATGGTATAATTAAGCAATTCTTCCGCATTTTGAATCGGGTAGGGAAACGCACATTTGATTTCTAATTTCTTTTTGGCATTGACACGATCTTCTACTACTACAAATCCACCGCCAATAGAATAATAGGTTTGTTCGTACACCTCATTATTATCGAAAATGGCGGTAAAAGTCAAGCCATTGGCATGGAAAGGAAGAAAATTTTTATTGAAGACAATGTCCATCAAGAACGAGAAAGGAATTTTGTGCTCGTTGCCCAAATGGATTTGGTTGGTATCTTCAATTTCTTTGATGATTCCAGCGATATCTTTTACTGGAATGGTCTCCGGATCTTGCCCGCTCAAACCTAGCATAACGGCTAAGTCAGTGGCGTGGCCTTTGCCAGTTAGCGAAAGTGAACCGTATAAATCGACTTTGACGCTGGTGGTTTGATGCAGTAAATTTTGGTGTCGAAGTTCACCCAAAAACCGTTCTGCCGCACGCCATGGTCCTAGGGTGTGTGAGCTCGATGGACCAACACCAATTTTAAGCATGTCAAAAACCGAAATACATTCTTCCATAAAAGTAGATTTGTGTAGCAAATATAACGGAATGATTGCGGAAAATGAAAAAATAGATTTGTAAAAATGAGAAATTGTGATTTTCTTTTAACCGCAAAGGACGCAAAGGACTTCGCTAGGAACGCAAAGGCTTTAAGGTAAAACTGAAAATCTTCATGGCGAACTTTGCGACTGACCTTGCGAACTTTGCGGTTAATTTTTTTTGACTCGTTTAGGTGTAGTACATTTACGGCAAAATTTTCTCCATGCGATTCAATAAATATTATCTAGCAGCATTAGGTTCTTTTGTGATATGGGGCTTTTTTAGTTTGGCATTAAAGCCGCTAAAGGATTATGCTTCGCTGGATATTTTGTTTTATAGAATTTTTCTTGCGACGATTTTCTTATTAATGATCAATCTTGTTTTTAGAAGAAACGAAGTGATCAATGATGTTGCTGTATTCCGAGAAATGGAAAAGGCGACCCAACGACGAACTATTATTTTGACCTGTTTGGGAGGTTTTCTCTTGATACTAAATTGGTTCTTGTTTATCTATGCGATTAACCATGTGAGCTTGCAGTCGGCCTCGTTTGCCTATATGATTTGTCCGATTTTCACGACGATTCTAGCATTCTTTATTTTAAAAGAAAAGCTGAGTCGATGGCAATGGTTTTCTGTAGTCCTTTGTATTGTCAGTTGTGCAATATTGGCGTACGGACATATCACGGATTTAATGTATAGTTTAGTGATTGCCTTTTCGTTTGCACTCTACTTAATCAGCCAACGCAAGAACAATCAGTTCGATCGCTTTGTAGTGTTGACGGTGCAAATGGTGATAGCCTCCATCGTGATTCTTCCTTTTTATCCGGCGTATAGTGGCATATTACCAACCGATTCCTTGTTTTATATTTTGTTGGTTGTGATTGTTATTGTGTTTACGATTGTCCCGTTGTATTTGAATTTGTATGCGCTAAAAGGCATGAATTCTTCTGCGGTTGGGATTTTGATGTATACGAATCCGTTGATTCACTTTATTTTGGCTGTGTTTTATTTTAAGGAAGAAGTACATATAAATCAAATCCTTTCATATGGATTGATATTGATTTCAATTGTGGTTTTTAATGAGCGGTTGTTGTTTGGGAGAAAAGCCAGACTTTAAGACTATAGGATTTTAAGACTTTAAGATTGAATCTTATAATCTTACGGTCTTACAATCTTATAATCTTGCTGTCCTAGCCCCGATTGCAGCCGGTATCCTTTTTTGGATGAGGCACGAAGACAAAAAAGATAAAGGCGTAAAGCGGGAAGCAGCTCCTAAAAAATGACATCATGTCAGATTTATTTCTGCAAAACTGACAATTTAGAAACGCTAATTCGCTTGGCACAAAGATTGACTACTGCTCGCCGAGTTGTTAAAATAAGCACACTATAATAAACTAAAATAAAACTAAAATGGGTAAAATAATTGGAATTGACTTGGGTACAACAAACTCGTGCGTTTCTGTAATGGAAGGAAACGAAGCAGTAGTAATCCCTAATTCAGAAGGAAAAAGAACAACACCATCGATCATTGCATTTGTAGAAGGTGGTGAAATTAAAGTAGGTGATCCTGCGAAAAGACAAGCGGTAACCAATCCGACTAAAACCATTGGATCGATCAAAAGATTTATGGGACATTCTTTCTCTGAAACTACAGGTGAAGCGAAAAGAGTTCCTTATTCAGTGGTAAAAGGAGATAACAACACGCCACGTGTTGATCTTGACGGTCGTTTGTATACGGCGCAAGCATTGTCAGCAATGACACTTCAAAAAATGAAAAAACC
>CANHEA010000130.1 GCA_947459635.1 Flavobacteriaceae bacterium
TCTGACATCTTGTCATATTCTCATTCAATTGCATTATCTTTGTCGTGAATCTGAAGCTTTTTAAAAAGGAATATGGAAAAGATTATTGAAGAGACCAAACAAGGCGAAAGTCTCACCCTACAGCATAAACAAGAAAATACAAAAAAACTCTATATCGAAAGTTATGGTTGCGCGATGAACTTTTCGGACAGCGAAATCGTAGCGTCGATATTGTCAGAAAATGGCTTTAATACCACGACAATACTAGAAGAAGCCGATTTGGTTTTGGTGAATACTTGTTCTATACGGGACAAAGCAGAACAAACCATTCGCAAACGATTACAAAAATACAATGCTGTCAAACGCGACGTAAATCCAAAAATGAAAGTAGGCGTTTTGGGCTGTATGGCAGAACGATTGAAAGATAAGTTCCTTGAGGAGGAAAAAATTGTCGATTTAGTAGTTGGTCCCGATGCCTACAAAGACTTGCCCAATTTGCTGCAAGAAGTAGAAGAAGGTCGTGATGCTATTAATGTCATTCTTTCTAAAGACGAAACCTACGGCGATATTGCACCAGTTCGATTGATGACCAATGGCGTTTCTGCCTTAGTTTCGATAACCCGTGGTTGTGATAATATGTGTACATTTTGCGTCGTGCCTTTTACCCGCGGTCGAGAACGCAGCCGAGAGCCACAAAGCATTATGAAAGAGATTCAAGATTTATCGGACACTGGATATAAAGAAATTACACTTTTGGGTCAAAATGTGGATAGTTATTTATGGTATGGCGGTGGACTCAAAAAAGATTTCGAGAAAGCGACTGACATGCAAAAAGCTACGGCGGTCGATTTTGACCAACTGTTAGAAATGGTAGCTGTCGGTTTTCCGAAAATGCGTATTCGGTTTTCGACTTCCAATCCGCAAGACATGCATTTAAGTGTACTTCAAGTTATTGCAAAACACCACAATATTTGCAACCATATTCATTTACCGGTACAATCCGGAAGCGATAGAATTCTAAAGGAAATGAATCGATTGCATACGCGATCGGAATACATGCAGTTGATTGATAATATTCGAAAAACCATTCCAGACTGCGGCATCACGCAAGATATGATTGCGGGATTCCCGACCGAAACGGAAGAAGACCACCAAGACACCTTAAGTTTGATGGCGTATGTAAAATATGATTTTGGTTACATGTACGCCTATTCTGAACGACCGGGAACCTTGGCTGGTAGAAAAATGGAAGATGATGTTCCTGAAGAAACCAAATTAAGACGTTTGCAAGAAATTGTCGATTTGCAAAGGCAACACAGTGCGTTTCGAACGAAACAATTTGTTGGAAAAACGGTCGAGGTACTAATTGAAAAAGAATCGAAAAAGTCAGATCAAGATTGGTCTGGACGCAATTCACAAAGTATTACCGTTGTTTTCCCAAAAGAAAATTACAAAATCGGGGAATTCGTCAATGTAAAAATTACCAATTGCACCAGCGGAACTTTGATTGGAGAAGCAGTTGGATATTCTGCGATGAACTAATAAGATTCCAATATTGAAATCCCAAATTCCAACTCAGAAGTTTTGGAATTTAGAATTTGAAATTTTACTATTATTATGGAAAGTGTACAAGCAATAAAACAGCGATTCGAAATTATTGGAAACGATCCAAAGCTTAATCGCGCGATAGAAAAAGCAATTCAAGTGGCACCGACAGACATTTCTGTTTTGGTGGCCGGTGAAAGTGGTGTTGGAAAGGAAAATATTCCTCGCATCATCCATTCGCTTTCGCACAGAAAACACGGGAAGTATATTGCCGTCAATTGTGGTGCCATTCCAGAAGGAACCATCGACAGTGAACTTTTCGGTCACGAAAAAGGTGCTTTTACAGGTGCAACAAGTACACGTGAAGGTTATTTTGAAGTGGCAGATGGCGGTACCATTTTCTTGGATGAAGTCGGCGAATTACCCTTAACAACACAAGTGCGGTTACTGCGTGTTTTGGAAAATGGTGAATTTATCAAAGTCGGATCATCGCAAGTTCAAAAAACCAACGTACGCATCGTAGCGGCGACCAACGTCAACTTATTTGATGCCATCGATAAAGGCAAATTCAGAGAAGATTTATACTATCGTTTGAGCACGGTTGATATCATGTTACCACCACTTCGCGAGCGTAAAGATGATATTCATTTGTTGTTCAGAAAATTCGCCGCGGATTTTGCCCATAAATATAAAATGCCTCCTTTAAGATTGGACGACCAAGCGGTACAAGTACTGCAAAAATTTAGATGGAGCGGAAACATTCGTCAACTTCGAAATGCCGCCGAACAAATATCCGTTTTAGAAACCAATCGCGAAGTGAGCGCCGCTACTTTACAATCCTATCTACCCGTAGAAGGAAGTAATTTACCTTCGGTTATTAAAGATAAAAAATCCGACAGTGATTTCAGTACCGAAAGAGACATCTTATATAAAGTGCTTTTTGACATGAAAAGTGACTTGTATGATTTGAAAAAACTCACTTTAGAATTGATGAAAAACGGCAGCGGAAAAGTGCAAGATATCAATCCGAATTTGATTCAGAAGATTTATGGCTCCAATGGAAATGAAAGCGAAATTACTTTCGAAGAAACACCGCGAACTTCCGTAATGACAACTCCTAGCAGCCCAACCGTTTTTGTAGACAACGATGAGCAATTTCAATTCGCAGAAACCGTCGAGGAAGAAGAAGTACTCAAATTAGAACAAAAAGAAATTGAACTCATCAAGAAGTCTCTCGAAAAAAACAAAGGCAAACGAAAAGCAGCAGCAGATGAATTGGGTATTTCGGAAAGAACGTTGTATCGAAAAATAAAACAGTTTGATTTGTAATTATTAAAAGAGTATTTTCGATACCTTTGAACTTTTAAATTTTAAATGAAATACCTAAAATATCTTTTACTTTGCTTCATTGCGTTGAGTTTCAACAGCTGTTCGGTATATAACTTTACCGGAACAGGAAAAATCGATGCAAAGACTTTTCAAGTCAATTATTTTCAAAACAATGCGCCTTTAATTGAGCCTGGTATTGAACGAACATTTACCCAAAAACTGCAGAATTTGATTCAGAATCAAACGAGCTTAAATTTGGTCAGTTCTGGCGGAGACATTACCTATGAAGGCGAAATCATCGACTACAATATTAGTCCAACTACTGCAACCGCAGACCAACGTGCTGCAGAGAGCCGTCTTTCGATTACCGTGAATGTTCGATTTTCAAACAAAAATAAAGAAGCCGATTCCTTTGAGAAAAAATTCAATTTCTTTTATAATTATCCAGGAACGGAGCAATTAGTAGGTTCTAAGCTTAGCGCTGGCCTTGACGAAATTTTCGAGCGAATTACGCAAGATATTTTCAATGAATCGCTAGCGAAATGGTAAATAAAAATTTGTTAATTTGTTAAACCGTTTATTCGTTTATTTGTTGAACCGAAAGGAAAACTAGATATTAAACGATTAAACAATTAAATAGTTAAACAACTAAACACACAATGAACGTAGCCGAATATACTAACCTGATTAACAAACCCGATGCTGTCAATGACAAGCAAACAGAGGCTTTGGGAAAAATTATTCAGGAATTTCCCTACTTCCAGAGTGCTCGAGCGCTTTATTTGAAAGGGTTGTACAACCAAAATAGTTTCAAATACAACTACGCCCTCAAGATTGCCGCTGCACATACCACAGACCGCAGCGTTTTATTCGACTTTATTACTTCAGACACTTTCACGACGATTCAAAAAGAGCTTTATGAGCAAAAAGCTGCCGAAATTTTAGACATCTCGGTAGCTGAAAGCGAGGTGGTTTCCGATGATCCCAAATTGGAAGTACGAGAAAACACCGTTGAGCAATCTATTTTGACTTCAATCAAAGAAGCTTCAACCACGGTAAATGAAATCATAGAAGAGGAAAAAATCGCAACGGAAGTAGCCTCAATAGAAGCCAGCCCTGCTTTAGAAGCACAAGAAAAATTAGAAATTGGCAAACCACTGGCATTCTCTTTAACAGAAAGACATTCCTTCCAAGAATGGTTGCAATTGTCAAAATTCCAGCCTATTGAGCGCGAAACCACTGAAAATACAACTAATCAAGAAATTTCTTCCGAAGTCAATTTCGAGAAGCAAAAAAAAAACGTCTTAATTGACAAGTTTATTGAAGCCAATCCCAAAATTTCGCCAGTAAAAAAAGATGGAGAAATCCCAACTATTTTTTACGAGCCTAGTAATGCCGACAATTCTTCCTTAATGACAGAGACTTTAGCTCGAGTTTACTTGGAACAAAAAAAATATCAGAAAGCAATTCAAGCATATGAAATATTAATTTTGAAATATCCAGAAAAAAGTAGTTTCTTTGCAGACCGAATTTTAGATATCAAAAATTTACAACAAAATAATACCTAACAATGAGCACATTTTCAATTTTTTTAGTTTTAATCACA
>CANHEA010000131.1 GCA_947459635.1 Flavobacteriaceae bacterium
ATGATGGAGAAACAAGTGCACGACGGTCACAAGACATTGTTTATGTTTATTTGCATTGGCGTCTCTACCCTATTTATAGCCGGAATCATTGGTTTGTTTTGGTTGTTTTACCGACTGTTGTATGGCATTTTGTTGAAGAAACTCTTTGCTAATTATAAGGAATTGAAGAAGATTGAGTTGTAAGAGAGAATAGAACCAAGAGCCAAGAGTCAAGACTATTCATCTTGTTTCTTGGCTCTTGGCTCTATTTTCTTGGCTCTTGGTTCTATTTTCTTGGCTCTTGTTTCTTTTCTAAAACTTTCTCAACCTGTTTAATTCCTCTTGCGCTTCGATTTCTTCTGCGGGAATTACTTTTAAGAACGATGGATGTTGTTCGATCGCGTATTCTACCTTTTCTACAATTTGCTCAATCGTATCGTTGTCGTAGTCAATGTCCAGTGGCTCTTTGATGGTGAACGACTGTAGAATTCCTTTCTTTTTTACACGTAATCCTTTTCTATCAAACGAACGGCGAAATCCATCAATCACAATCGGCACCACAACCGGGCGGTGTTGCTTGATGATATGTGCGGTTCCTTTGCGAACTGGTTTGAACGAACGCGTAGTACCTTGTGGGAAAGTAATCACCCAGCCGTCTTCGAGGGCAATTCTGATATTCTCGGTATCGTTGGGATTGACTTCACGCTTTTCCGTCACGTCTTTTCCTCCGGCGCGCCAAGTACGTTCTACCGTAATTGCTCCTACATAAGATAGAATCCGTGGTAACAAACCCGACTTCATCGTTTCGCTTGCCGCTACATAATAAATATTCATCTTCGGTTGCCACAAATAACCAATGTTTTTGATGTTGTCCTCTCGCCCACTCAAACTCGCATTAAACACATGAAACATCGCCACGACGTCGGCGAAATACGTTTGGTGATTGGAAATAAAAAGTACATTTTTATCCGGCAAGGATTTAATAATTTCAGAACCATCGATATGCAAATCATTAAAACCACGGTAACGCTTGTGCGTCAACGCGCCGAAAATTCGGATCAGCCATTTTTTGATAAAAAGTATATGTCCAAAAGGATTTCTTGCGAATAATCCCATAATTGTTGGTTTAAAAATCAGCGGGCTAATTTACAAATTCACTACTATTTACAATACCTTTTTAAGCGTTTCTTTCAACTCGCTGAGCATCATGGCGGTGGCGCCCCATACATAATGATCAAAGATTTTAAAGGCAGGAACATCTATCGATTGCGAATAAGCAGTATCCATTTTCTTTACTGTTGCAATTTGATCATCTAGAAAATGGCGTAACGGAAACTCAATAATTCCCGCCACTTCTTCGGGATCGGGAGTAAAGAAAAGTTCTTCATGACTAATTCCCATAAACGGATAAACCATAAAATTACTAGGCGGAATATACACTTCTGTAAAAGCACGAACAACCTGAATTTGATGCGGCGCAATACCCACTTCTTCATGTGTTTCTCGTAAGGCAGTGTGTTGGTGACTTTCATCCTCTAACTCGACTTTACCTCCAGGAAAAGCGATTTGAGAAGAATGCACACCAGGATAAGAATTGCGTTGAATGAGCACTAAATGTGTTTGCGCTTGCTTCGGATATAACAACATCATGACAGCCGCTTTTCTAGGTTTAACCGTTTCAAAATCGATGGCTTTCATCAAGTCTTTGCGTTCTGGAGGTGTCATGAGATCATGCGCTACCGCTGCGGGAAGTTTTTCGCGTTCGAGTTGTGGAATGCACTGCAGAAAATCTTGAAAATCCATGACAAAGTGTAATTTTGCGATTCGAAGACAGAACGATTGTTTACGAATTTACGAAAATTCAAATCTAAAGATGTACTCTAAACAAGAAAATCAAAAATTAAAGCAAGAATTCTGGGTGACCTTTGCGCAAAAATATCCTAGAAAATGGGTTTTATACGATACGAAAATCAAAGATTTCTCCTTCAAATTTTTTGTCGACAATACCAAAGCACAAGTAAGCATTGAGATTGAACATCGCTCTGAAGAAAAACGTCATGCCTATTTCGAGAAACTCGAAGCGTTGAAAGCCATCTTAGAAGACGAGTTTATACAAGATTTAGTGTTTCAAAAAAACCACACGCTAGAAAACGGCAAAACCCTCAGTAAAATTTGGGTAGAGCAATTGGGGATTTCGGTCAGCAACCGAAGTTATTGGGACACGATTTTCGATTTCTTCTTTGAAAAGATGAGTGCTCTAGAATTATTTTATATGGAGTATGATGAGTTTATCAAAGATATTGATTGATATTTTTGGGGCGTGCCGGCTCAATAACATTTTACATATTCATGAATATTTTGCGAGCCGTCGGGTTGTGCGCTACCAACCCTCACACTGGCATACGAAACGTAGGTCTTCCAATAACAAACAAAAACCTCACTATTGCTAGTAAGGTTTAAAAATCATATCTCAAAAAAATCGACCCCTACGGGGGCTTTAAATAGTTAAAGAGTCAAAGGGTTAAAATCTCCTGACAGCACGAACCGCGCTGCCGATGCCCTTAGCGTTGAAGCCCGTGGCGCCGTAGTAGAAAACCTGGACCCACACGCTGTCAACGTTGTACTCAGTAGAACTCCAATAGTTGGAATAATTTATATTCGAAAAAAAACCATTAGAATTACCTAAAAGCTCGTTTACAATCATAGCTGCATTATAGCATTGGTTTAATTCCCATGTTGCTGGTAAATACCAATCCGTAAAACCACCAGAATTATATGCTTTGCACAACCCTGCCGCATAAGTTGTTCCTGCACCAGCTTGTGCCACGATGGCGTTGGTGTTGGCAAGTCCATTTATTGGGCTTTGAGCTGTTGGCCCAATTAGTGTATTTTGAAATGCTGGAGTTGTCCATGGTATGCCTGCGCTTAAATTGGTCAATGAAGCAATTAAACCTCTCTCTACACCTTGAGCATCTTTCCAAACAGAAACTACAATACCGCCTCCAAATAACTCACCAACATAATGTGTAAATCCTCCAGCATTACCTGTTGTAGAAGTTGCGGTGTTGGCATGCAATGCGTAAGGAACACTTAACAACTGAGTGGTTCCCATGGCAACATAGCCAGAACCTGTGTTAAGTTCTATTCCTAAATAATAAGTACCGTTAGCCCAGTTGATGGATGAAAAACTTCCAGTCGTTGCTGATCCTTGTCCTACCACTAAGGCAATATGTCCTAAATCATCTGTGTTGGCAGTTTGATTTTCACTATAAACTAAAGTTCCAGTTGCAGAGTTTTGAATAACATTGAACTTAACCAAAACGATTTGATTTAATAATAATGCTCCAGAAGAGTTTCTAACTGTTGCTTGATAGTTGAAGCCTTGTGGGGCTTGGGCTGTCGCAATAATTGTAATTGCGAATGCTAAAAGTGTAAAAAGTTTTTTCATAATTTTTTTGGTTTATTTTTTAATGATTTTATAGGTGTTCTTTTTTTTGGTTGTTGTATTTTCAATCGTTACCGTGTAAATGCCTTGAGTATATCCTGACAAATCTAGCGGTTCCTCTTTGTTGATGGTTCCTTGATACAACTGCTTGCCATTCAAATCCACAATGGTGATTCCAAATGAATTCACATCAGGATGCGATACATACAACGATTGTGATGTTGGGTTGGGATACAGTTTGAGTTGCACATCCAAAACATTGTCCTGAACGCTTAGCGCTTGCAAGTTTAGCGCAGGGTAATAGCCATTGCCCAATTGGTTGCCACCAGCGGTCATAAGGCCCACAACGGGTTCTCCGACGGTCCATGATGATTTGGAATTGCCGTTGGCTTGTGTTTTTCCAGCGGCTCCGATGACTTGTTTAGAGATAATCTGCCCGTAACTTGTGGCTGTGATTAAGAAAAAGAATAGTAGTTTTTTCATGTTTGTGATTTTTTTTGTAAAACAAAAGTAGTGAAATAATTATATCATTATGTCGTCACGAAAAAAGAGTAAATGCGTCTTTTTGAGTCAACTTTTTTAATGTCACTTTGCGTCTTCGCGTCTTTACTTCGTCAGTTCGCTTCGCTCGTGTGCGAGCGAAAAAAACAAAATTCTTCCTTTTTAGACTAACAAATATTTATGCTTAAATTTTGCTGCTCCACAGGTTTTGGGATTGATCCCGTCACTTTGCGCCTTCGCGTCTTTGCGAGCGAAAAACAAAAACTTCTAGTAAACAAAAAACCCATTGTTTTCACAACGGGTCTTTCTTAAAAAGGCGACGAACCGAGCCGCTAGGCGAACACGTCGTACCGATAAAAAACAAGAAAGCCTGTTCGTTAGAACAGGCTTTCCACTAAAAAGGCGACGACATACTCTCCCACAAATTGCAGTACCATCTGCGCAGGCGGGCTTAACTTCTCTGTTCGGGATGGGAAGAGGTGAGCCCCGCCGCAATAACCACCTTAAGTCGTTAGTTGCTTTGGGCA
>CANHEA010000132.1 GCA_947459635.1 Flavobacteriaceae bacterium
ACTTGTATAAAATAAAAAAGGTGAAATTTCTTTCACCCTTTTTGCCCCAAATCTACCATAAACTTAACCTACTAATGCTATGGTTCACCAAAAGTAGAATGGTAGATTCTTATTAACAAATATTTTAGATGAACTACACCAAAACTCGATAAAGTGTTAATAAAAACTCGTTTTTAGTAGGCTCTAGCATCTTTTCCTTCATAAAAATTCATAAATGCTTTGTTAACAACTCGATTTCCTCCGTGTGTTGGATAATCACCAGTAAAATACCAATCCCCTAAATTATTAGGACATGCTTTATGTAGGTCATCTATCGACTGAAAAATAATCTTTATTTCTGCATTGACATCTTCCGCGGTCAACATTTCGGCAATCTTGTCCGATATCTCTTGAGGATGAAAAGGTTCGTAAATTTCTGTCACAACATTAGTAATGTCAATATCTCTTAGATGCTCTTGATCTTTACATTTTTGATACACCTCATCAACAATATGATACAATTTTCTTTCCTTCAATAGCTCTAAGGCCGCCTTAAAGGCAATTAATCCCTCTAACTTAGCCATATCAATTCCGTAACAATCTGGGTAGCGTATTTGGGGCGCAGAGGAAACTACTACTATTTTTTTTGGTTTCAATCGATCCAACATTTTAAGTATACTCATTTTAAGAGTAGTTCCACGTACAATACTATCATCAATGATTACCAAATTATCGGAAGCTTTAACTACCCCATAGGTGATATCGTAAACATGCGCCACAAGATCGTCTCTGCTACTGTCTTCAGTAATAAACGTCCTTAGTTTTGCATCCTTGATGGCAATCTTTTCGGTTCGTATCTTTACAGACAAAATTTCCTCAAGTTTTTCTTTTGTTAGTGTTTTTCGGTTTTCAAGTATAAATTTATTTTTCCTTTGATTTAAGAAATCTTGAGCGGCTTCAACCATGCCATAAAATGATGTTTCGGCTGTATTTGGAATATATGAAAATACAGTATTATCCGTGTCGTTATCAATAGCCGAAAGCACTGCAGGTAATATTAATTTCCCAAGGTTTTTCCTTTCTTGATAGATTTCCGCATCGCTTCCTCTTGAGAAATATATTCTTTCAAAAGAACATGCTTTCTTAACTGTTGGAGGTACAATCTCTTCTTCGGTTAATTCTCCATTTTTCTTTATAATTAAGGCTTTTCCAGGTTGAAGCTCTTTTACCTTTTCAAAATCAACGTTAAAAACAGTTTGAATTACTGGTCTTTCAGAAGCAACTACAACAATTTCCTCATCCTCATAAAAATAAGCAGGTCGAATACCCGCAGGGTCTCTAAAAACAAAAGCGTCTCCATGTCCAAACAATCCGGCCATTGCGTATCCTCCATCCCATCCTTTTGAAGCTTTCTTTAGTATCTTTGCCACATTCAACCGTGCAGCAATTACTGGAGAAGCGTCTCTTTTCGAAAGTCCATTATTCTTGCAATCCTGATATAATTCGGTTACTTCTTCGTCTAAGAAATGCCCAATTTTTTCCATTACAGTTACGGTATCAGTCATTTCTTTCGGATGTTGACCCAATTCAACCAAACTATTAAATAATTCGGTAACATTAGTCATATTAAAATTTCCGGCGATTATTAGGTTTCTATGCATCCAATTGTTTTGTCGTAAAAATGGATGAACACTTTCAATACTGTTTTTGCCAAAAGTACCGTAGCGCACATGTCCCAAATAAAGTTCACCGATATAAGGGAGGTTCTTTTTTTGTAGGGCTACGTCATCAATGTATTCTGGATGCAGTTCCATTTCTTCATTGATTCGTGAATTGATTTGAGCAAAAACGTCTTGAATGGCTTGCGACTCATTAGAACGAACTCTGCTAATATATCTTTCCCCCGGAGCAACGTCTAACTTGATCGAAGCAAATCCAGCGCCATCCTGACCGCGATTATGCTGCTTTTCCATCAACAAATACATTTTCTGTATTCCATAAAAGGCAGTGCCATACTTTTCCTTATAGAATTCTAATGGCTTCTTTAGTCGTAGTAAAGCAATCCCACATTCGTGTTTAATCGCGTCGCTCATTATTGTCTAATTATTCGTTTGTTTAAATAAAAATGCCCCGAAATTTCGAGGCATAAAGTTAATTACAATTCTATATCAAAATGTGTTAAAGCTTTGAATTGTTTCAATCGCTCTTGCACTTCTTCTTTTTTGAGTTGCTGCATTCTTTCGGTTCCAAATCTTTCGACACAAAAAGAAGCTAAGTTAGAACCTTGTATAATGGCTTGTTTCATATTGTTGAAGGAAATGTTTTCGCTTTGTGTGATAAATCCGGCGAATCCTCCAGCAAAAGTGTCGCCAGCTCCTGTTGGGTCAAAAACTTCTTCCAAAGGCAATGCCGGTGCGAAGAAGATTTCTTTATTATGAAACAACAAAGCGCCGTGCTCGCCTTTCTTAATCACTACATACTTTGGTCCCATAGTCTGTATTTTTGCCGCTGCTTTCACCAATGAATATTCACCAGACAATTGACGGGCTTCTTCATCATTGATTGTTATTACATCAACACGTTTGATTACGCTCAACAATTCCGGCAAAGCGCAATCCATCCAAAAATTCATGGTGTCTAAAACTACTAACTTTGGTTGTTTTGTCATTTGATCCAAGACGCTACTCTGCACCAATGGATGAAGGTTTCCTAACATTACGACATCCGCATCTCTAAAGTTCGCTGGCACCTTAGGTTGAAAGTCTGCGAGTGTATTGAGCTCTGTTACGAGTGTATCACGTGAATTTAAGTCATTATGGTATCTTCCACTCCAGAAAAATGTCTTCCCTCCTTTTACTACTTCAAGTCCTGAAATATCTATGTTTCTAGCAGTCAATAAATCCAAATATTCTTGTGGAAAGTCATCTCCGACGACTGAGACAATGGCTGACTTCAAGTTGAAATAGGATGCAGACAATCCGATAAAAGTCCCTGCTCCACCTAAAATTTTATCTGTTTTGCCGAAAGGCGTTTCAATAGCGTCGAAAGCAACCGTTCCAACAATCAATAACTTATTCATTTGATAGGTTTGAAATTAAGGGCCAAAGGTAGTTCATAACTTTGAAAGTTACAAAGCGGAAAAAACAATGTTTTTACAAAAGTTTCGCTTCTTCTTTTTCATAAAATTCATCAATGGAAAGCTCCTTTTGCAACGACGCCATAACCGCTAATTCGTCACACCTTTCATTTTGACGGTGGTTGTTATGACCTTTAATCCATTTGAAATCAACTTGATGCTGGCGGTAAACCTTAAGGAACCGTTTCCATAGATCCGGATTCTTCCTTCCAGCATATCCTTTTTTCTCCCAACCGAAGACCCATTTCTTTTCTACGGAATCTACTACATATTTAGAATCAGAAACAATGAGAACTCTTGTATTTGGATTTTTCAATTTCTCCAAACCTACAATTACCGCCAACAATTCCATTCGATTGTTGGTCGTTAATCGAAACCCTTCGAAAAATTCTCTTTGATACGGCTTTCCAACCCACTCCATAACAACGCCATAGCCGCCATTACCGGGATTTCCCTTGGCCGCTCCGTCGGTGTAAATATGTACTTCGTGCGATGTCGACAATTGATTTTTAAATTGTTAAAATTTGTTCGATTACTTTTGGAAAAAATTCATGTTCGAGAACGTGTACCTTAGTTGCAATTTCTTCTGCTGTTGTACAGTCATCTACTGCAATAGATTTTTGAAAAATCACTTCTCCTTCGTCATAATGTTCGTTTACAAAATGAACTGTAATTCCAGTCTCTTTTTCATTATTATCTAAAACGGCTTGATGAACGAATTGTCCATACATTCCTTTTCCGCCATACTTCGGAAGTAGTGCTGGATGAATATTAATTATCTTACTAGGGAAAGCTTCGATTAAGGAGGCGGGCAATTGAAGTAAAAAACCCGCTAAGACTATTAAGTCCGGCTCTAATGCAGTCACTTTATCCAAAACAACATCGCTTTTCAACTCCTCTTTAGTAAAAACAACGACAGGAACATGATTTTCTATCGCGCGATCTATCACTTTTGCAGTCGGATTATTACAAAATACACTTGTAACTTGCACTGTTGGTTTCGAAACAAAATATTTGATAATGTTTTCTACATTAGACCCAGCACCAGACGCTAATAGCACAATTTTTTTCATATCAATGGCAATAGAGCACACAAAAAAAAGAATAATAAATGATAAATAGCGCTGTTTAATCCTGTTTGTGAAATTATTTTTTTAAATTCGTTCGCACATTTATTAACTAAATCGTGGTTTTAAAATAAAGTTTTTTATTTTTGCCAACAAATTAAATTCTAAAATTAAAGATTATGTCAGACATTGCATCAAGAGTTAAAGCGATTATCGTAGACAAATTAGGCGTTGACGAAAACGAAGTTGTAACAGAAGC
>CANHEA010000133.1 GCA_947459635.1 Flavobacteriaceae bacterium
GCCGTCACTTCATATCCTAAATATTCGCACATTCTACGAATTTGTCGGTTGAGTCCTTGGGTAAGGATAATTTTAAAATTGTATTTGCTGATTTGCTCGACTTTGCATTTTCGAGTTACTGTATCTAAAATAGGAACGCCGTTGCCCATGCGTTCAATAAAGCGATCGGTGATGGGTTTGTCGACCGTAACGGTATATTCTTTCTCGTGGTTGTTTCTGGCTCGAAGGATTTTATTGACGATATCGCCGTCGTTGGTCATAAAAATCAAACCTTCGCTGGCTTTGTCCAATCGTCCGATAGGGAAAATACGTTTGGGGTAATTGATATAATCAACGATATTATCGCGGACTTCTAAGTTCGTGGTACATTCAATGCCGACAGGTTTATTAAACGCCAAGTAGATGAGTTTCTCGGTATTATCTCGAATCAGTTTGCCATCGATGCGCACTTCGTCGTTTCGTGACACTTTGGTTCCCATTTCAGGAACAATACCGTTGATGGTGACGCGACCGTCTTCGATGAGTTTGTCGGCTTCACGTCGGGAGCAAAAACCTGTTTCGCCAATGAATTTGTTGAGTCGTTTGAGGGAATCTTCCATGGGGTAAATTTAGGTATTTTCTTGGATTTTTTAGACTATAAGATTGTAAGACTATAAGACTGTAAGACAATGAGACTTTAAGACTGTAGGACAATAAGACTGTAGGGTTTTTAAGACTTTGATTTATGATAAAGTCTCACAATCCTAAAATTCTGAGATCTTATAATCCTAAAATCTTATAATCTTGCAATCTTACAGTCTATTCCCTAGCCCTGATGGCAGCAGCATCCTTTTTTGTTTTTTTGAGAAAGCCCTTCGTCCTTCGACTGCGCTCAGGATGACAAGCTACGCGCTCAGGGTGACAAAAAAACAAAAAAGATATAGCGAACAGCAGGATTAAGCTTCTAATAAAAACGCAACAATTTTTTGATTGACTGCATCATCGTGCAGACTATGACCCAATCCACTAGTTGAAATAAGTGTGGCAGATTTCCAAGTGGATGCCAACTTTGTTGCTTCTTCAAATAAGACAACCGTGTCTTCGGTATCATGAAAAATAATGCCTTTGGTCTTTGAGGTTTTTAGAAAATCTTTACCGGAGAATTCGTCGATATTGATTTGAAACCTTTCTTTGGTGTACTCGTAAAAGGCTTTTTTGATCCGTTTATTTAAGCTAAGAAGGTTCAAATAATTATGGAGTATGATGCTGAAATCCGACGGTGCGCCCAATAGAACCATTTTTTCTAAGCCAGGATTGGAATAGTAATGTTGATGATAAATTGCCGTGATGCCACCCATGGAATGACCAATAATGTGTTTGGGCTGGTATTTTTGAATGACAAGCTCGACAAAGGAGGCGTATAAAGGCACATTAAATTCTTTTCCGCTAGATAACCCGTGCGCAGGAGAATCGACTGCTATGATGGTATTACCTGTTTTTAGGAGTAGGGGCAGGAGCTTTTCCCAGCGCGAGGAGTTGCTTTCCCATCCGTGCATCAAGAGAATTACCGTTTCGTTTCCTTGCCAATGATAGGTTTGTATGTGATGCTCGTTAAGATTATGGGATACCTGATTGGATTTCTGAAGTATTTCGGGCAAGTTTTCGAATTGTAATTTTCCAGACCTCGGATTACTAAAGAAAACGTAAGCCAATTGAAAAGCCTTGCTAGGCGCTACATAACTGAGAAAGTTGATGTATAAACCAACGGACTTCGTTAATAAGAATGCCTTTATTTTTTTCATAAAAAAAAGCCCCGAATTCGAGGCTTGTTATTTTAGATCAATGCGAATAATTTATCCATTTTCTCTCTTTCTTCTTCTGCCAATGAACTATCGACTAGAATTCTACCAGAGTGTTCGTCGGTGATGATTTTTTTTCTACCGGCGATTTCAACTTGAGTTTGCGGTGGAATGGTAAAGAATGAACCTGCAGAAGCACCTCTTTCGATAGACACAACAGCTAAACCATTTCGAACGCTAGAACGGATTCTTTTGTACGCTTTTAATAAACGCTCATCAATCAATCCTTCAAATTCTAAAGATTTTTCAGTTAGAAAAGCTTCTTCTTTTTGCGTTTCTGACATGATGTCGCTTAATTCCGCTTTCTTGTGTTTTAAATGCGACATCTTCGCTTCTAATTTTTCTTTAGAGCTATTGATAGATTCTTTTTTGTGTTCCATTGTCGCTTTCAATTCCTTCATTTGCTTTTCAGCCAATTGAATTTCCAATTCTTGAAACTCAACTTCTTTGGTTAAAGAATTGAATTCTCTATTGTTACGAACGCTATCTTGTTGTTTCGTATATTTTTTGATCGCCACTTGGTGATCTTCTACCGCATTCTTTTTTACTTTGATTTGTTCCTCGATGTTTTCGAGATCTTTTTTCAATTTATCTTGACGCGCCAACAAACCAGCCACTTCATCTTCTAAGTCTTCTACTTCCAAAGGCAATTCACCTCTTACATTTCTGATTTCATCAATACGAGTGTCAATAAGTTGCAAGTCGTATAACGCTCTTAATTTCTCTTCTACATTTAGTTCTTTTGTATTCGCCATAATCTTTATAAGTACTTAACAGGATTTGTATTTTCTTCTGATAAAATGATGGCAAAATTAGGTATTTTTTTCTGAAGAAAATCAACAATATAATTTTTTGTGTACCGTTCGCTTTCAAAATGTCCAATATCAGCTAAAAGTAACTGATTTTCAGCTGCGTAGAAATCGTGGTACTTCAAATCTGCTGTTAAGAAAGCATCTGCGCCGGCTTGAATTGCATTTTTTATCGCAAAACTTCCTGAGCCACCAAGAACCGCAACTTTCTGTATTTTTTTATGGGTAAATTCCGAATGTCGGATGGCTGGTGTTTTCATTTTATCTTTGACCATCAACAAGAATTCTGTTTCTGACAAAGGTTGTTCGAGTGTTCCGATCGCGCCTAAACCAATATTTTGATGTTGATTTTGGAGTTCATAGATTTCATAAGCGACTTCCTCATACGCATGACTGTGAAACAAAGCTTTTAGAATTTTGGATTCCAACTGTTTTTCGAAAGTCACTTCAATTTTGATTTCGTTGTTTTCTACAAATTCGAATCTTTCTCCAATTTCTGGATTGCTATTTTCGTTGCCCATATACGTTCCGATTCCTTTTGAATTGAAACTACAGTTTTCGTAATTGCCAATCGTTCCAGCTCCTGCATCAAACAAAGCGTTGCGAACTTGTTCTGCATTTTCCGGAATCGTGTAGGTAACCAATTTTCGAATAAAATTCGATTTTGGAATCAGAATCTTGATATTTTGCAAACCAATGGCCTTGGCAAAAATGTGGTTAACGCCTTTTGAATGGTTGTCTAAAGCAGTATGTACGGCATAAATAGCAATGTCATTCTTGATGGCTTGAATCAGTGCTCTTTCGACGTAATTGCTGCCTGTAATTTTCTTCAAACCGGAAAATAAAATAGGATGGAAGCAAACCACGAGATTGCATTTTTTAGCAATAGCTTCTGAAACGACATTTTCTAATGCATCATGACAAACTAGAATGCCAGTGGCGTCGTTGTATTTGTTTCCTGTCAATAGGCCTACATTGTCAAAATCTTCGGCATACGCCAAAGGCGCCATTTCTTCGAGTATAACAAGTATATCTTTAATTTTCATAGTTTGATTATTAGGTAGACCAGACGTTTAAGTAATCTTTAATCGTCCAAACGTCATTGACTTTTTCGAACAAAAGGTAACTGCCGCTGTTGTGTTCAATGCTTCGGTAGAAAGCTACTTTTACTAAAGCGAAAGTGTTATTTGAAAAATAAATCGGCTTGCTGACAATCATCAATCGTTGGTTGTTTTCGCCGTATTTTTCGGAAACTGTTTTATATTCTTCGAAAGATAGGCAATTATTGACTTTCTTTTTAAGATATTGGTTTTGGTTGTTAAATAGCATTGCATAAGCAGCAGACCAATCTTCGTCGATGTTGTTGATGATTTGCTTCTTGATTTCATTGGCATTTTTTTTAAGGAAATCGCTTTTAGAAATCACTTCTAGCACCTCTTCATTATTGGGTGCTTTTTTACAGTAGAAACTCAGCAGTTGCAATCTGCCTTTGGCAATCACTTTTTCGTTGGCGTAATACTTCGTAAAGATCGATTTTAGAATAGCAGCATTGTCGCCTTCCTGCGCAAAAACTACGTTTGAAAGCAGCAAAAAAATAAAAAGGGATTTCTTAAAACTAAGAGTCATAGCCGGATGCTTTTGATAATTATTTTCTTTCAAAGATAAAAAAACGCTACTTTCGTACTATGATTTTTTTGAGAAAAATACTTTTCCCATTAGCCATTTTATACTGGTGGA
>CANHEA010000134.1 GCA_947459635.1 Flavobacteriaceae bacterium
AAAAAGTTTATGAGTTTAGAAAAGTGTAGCATGTTTAGAATTAGAAACTGACGACCGACAACTGACAAGCGACAACTTCCCTACAAAACCCCCAATTCTACCATACAAGCTTTCATTGCCAAATACGTCCGTTCGATATCGTTATCCAAGCCAATCGAGAAACGGATCAAACCATCTGTTAAGCCCATTTCGTGTTGCTCTTCCAACGGAATCTCGCTCGACGTTGACGTTCCCGGCGCACTAAACAAGGTTTTATAAAATCCCAAACTCACCGCCAAATACCCCAAGTTGCGCTCTTGCATGAGTTCCATCAATTCGTTGGCTTTGTCTAAAGTTCCCACATCAAGCGTCATCATACCTCCAAAACCATATTCCGGATTGATCATGTTTTTATACACATTATGACTCGGGTGACTCGCCAATCCAGGATAAACCGTTTTCAAGCCATCTTTTTCAAAATGCTCTGCCAAGTATTGTGCATTGTGACTGTGCTGTTTCATGCGAATGTGCAAGGTTCGCAAGTTTTTCATGACGGAAGCTGAACGTAAACTGTCCATCGTTGGACCCAATAGCATGCTCGCGCCGTTATTCACATCTTTCAAACTATTGATGAATTCCCGCGAGGCACAAGTCACGCCACCCACGGTATCGCTGCTGCCATTAATATATTTAGTCAAACTGTGAATCACAATATCAGCTCCTAATTTCGCTGGTGCGACCGACAAGGGTGAAAACGTATTATCCACAACCAGTTTAAGGTGATGCTTTTTTGCGATTTTCGCCAAGCTAGCAATATCAGCGACTTCCAACAACGGATTGCTCACGGTTTCGCAATACAAAACTTTAGTGTTGGGTGTGATGGCAGCTTCAACGACCTCCAATTTCGTGATATCAACAAAGGTTGTTTGAATCCCAAATCGAGGGGTGAAGTTTTTCAAAAACGCATAAGTGCCGCCGTAAATCGTTCTGCTCGACACGATATGATCGCCATTCCCGCACAATTGCAATAAGGTTGGTGTAATCGCGCCCATGCCTGAAGCGGAAACATTGGCGGCTTCCGTGCCTTCCATCGCAGCCATCGCTTTGTCTAAATACAAATTGCTAGGCGAGGAGTGCCGCGAGTACAAATAGCAACCCTCGGCGTTGCCTTCAAAAGTGTCGAACATGGTTTTGGCAGAGAGAAACGTATAGGTTGAACTGTCCGAAATGGATGGGTTCACGCCACCAAATTCACCAAAATATTGCAAATCTTGAATGCGATCTGCCGGATTGAAATCTTTCATATTGTTTTTTTTAGAAGCTGATCCCGCTTTTCGTTGCAATCTTTTTTGTTTTTGCAAAGGCCTCTCGACTGCGCTCGAGGTGACAAAAACAAAAAAGGATTTCCGCTACAATCGGGGCTAGGGCTGTTGATTGTTGATTAATAATTACTATCAAAACAACAATTTATAAATACAATAATCAATAGATTGGATTTTATTTAGATTTTAAAACTAGATTATGGTCAATTTTTAGTTTATTTGTCTTTTATTTGAAGAGCAAGTATAATTTTATAGAATATTTCAAAGTGGTTAAGACTTCCGTTGTTGCTGTGACTTAGGTTTGTGCGCTGAAGAAGGTGATAAGGGTAATAGTTAAGAGGCAAGAGGCAAGAATCAAGAATCAAGAGGCAAGAATCAAGAATTAAGAGTCAAGAATCAAGAGGCAAGAGGCAAGAATCAAGAGGCAAGAGGTAAGAGGCAAGAGGCAAGAGCCAAGAACCAAGAACCAAGAGACAAGAGGCAAGAGCCAAGAGGCAAGAGTCAAGAATCAAGAGCCAAGAATCAATAGCCAAGAATCAAGAGGCAAGAGGCAAGAAGAAGCACCCACAACAGACAACCCACAACAGAAAACCCACAACCGACAACCCACAACAGACAACCCACAACAGACATCTCACAACCGATAACCCACAACCCACCATGGACACCATCGACAAAAAACTCCTCACGCTTCTCCAAACCGACTGTAAAAAAACAACAAAAGAACTGTCTTTAAAACTCAATCTATCGGTAACCGCGGTGTATGAGCGCATCAAGAAACTCGAGCGCGAAGGCATCATTGACAAATACGTGGTTTTGCTCAATCGGAATAAGATCAACAAAGGATTTGTGGTGTTTTGCCACATCAAACTGCTGCAACACTCCCGTGATTTTCTCACCACTTTCGAAAGTCAAGTCGTGCAACTCGATGAGGTTTTAGAGTGTTTTCACGTCAGCGGCGATTACGATTACATTCTCAAAATCTGCGTTAATAATATGGAAGAATACCGTGAATTTATGGTCACGAAACTAACCACGTTGCAACATATTGGCAGCACACACAGCACGTTTATGATTGGGGAAGTGAAGAACACGACGGCATTTCAACTGTAAGTTCCTCGCAATTGAATTTTCCTTATTCTTCAGCATCTTTTGCAGTTCTTTTTATGCGGCGATAAAAGTAAATGAGGTAGAAGATAAAAACAGAAAATATATTAAAGATCAGAATACCTATAAAACCGCCACCGTAGACCAGTATGATAGAAAACAACATAAAAATCATATTGGCCATTACCGCAAAGGTGAGTGCTTTTGCCCTTAAAGTATTGAGGTAGTCGCTTTCATTTTTTTCCTTTGAAAATACAAGGAGTCCAAAACCAATAACCATAAAAATCAATATCATTTCGTCGACGATATTGGTTTTGGTAATGACAAAAAATTGGTTTTCTAAATAGATGGAAAGTACTGCAAATACGTAAGTCGTGTAATTGAGATTAAATTTTAGATAAAGTACTGCAATGACAATTCCGATGGCCACTAAGAGCGCACCAATAGCTTTAAAATAATAGGGTAAAAGAAAATTTTTCATCGCCGTGAGATAAAATTTTGAAAAGCAATTGGACAGTGTGGAAAACGCACTGCCCAATTGAAAAATGAGATCGTTACTCAGCGGTCAATTAATTTTCCGCGCTAGTATAAATCGGGAATGTAGCGTTGGTTCCATCTTCAAAGTCAACTTTAACACCGACCATTCCAAATTTGTGATTGGCGACATACGTAATTTTAGTGATACCGCTCATTCTGCTGGCTTCGCTTACGGTTGATTCCACTTGAATGGTTTTAATCAAGTATATACCATAAGGATAATCATCAACACCAGTTTTGCTCACCACTTTTCTCACTTTACCAGAGGTGCCGGTCGCAAAAGTGTCTCCTACATTTGCGTCATATTTGACTAAAATTCCAGCGAATGGACCGGTTACGCATTTGATTCCATCTGAAGTTTGTTGCACTTGCAAGTTGCTAATCGAAACGGCATCACCGTTGATCACTACTCCAGGGAAATTGGCAATCATATTCTTGATCAACGGATTGGTCACAGTCGCCTGCGCAGTGTAACTTGAAATTCCATTTTCTAGTTTACTAACGACAGCCGAAAAGTCACTCACACCTGCGATTTCCGCAGAACTTGAAGAGACTGTTACACCTGCTAAACCCATCGCAGATTGACTCCCTGTTAGGTCAGTCGAACTACTACTATCGGACGAATTACTACAGGACATATTAAAGACTCCTAGCGCAAAAAACACGAGCAATTTTATTATATTTTTCATGACATTTATATTTAAAGATTACTACTAATAAAGGTACGAAATTGCTGCGGTGTCACCGTTCAAACGCACCTTTAAATCACCTTAAAATGTAGTAAAATCGACTTGTGAAAACGCGGCTGTTTTGGTGTGATTTTGTTGCGATGTGCTTCAGTGTTTAGAATGTTAAAAAGTGAAATTTTGAGGCGGCAAATAGATAGGGACTTTTTTAGTTATTTTTATCGGAGAACAATGAACAAAATACTTTAAATTTGTGCATCAATTAAAAATCACTTCAAAATATATAGTATGAGTTCATTTGACGTAGTCATTATAGGTTCAGGGCCAGGCGGATATGTGTCTGCCATTCGTTGCGCCCAATTGGGTTTCAAAACCGCCATCATCGAGAAATATTCGACTTTAGGAGGCACTTGCTTAAATGTAGGTTGTATTCCATCCAAAGCCTTATTGGCATCTTCGCATCATTACGAAGAATTGCAGCATTTTGCAGATCATGGGATCGAAGTGTCAGGCAACGTCAAAATCAATTTGGAGAAAATGATTGCACGTAAACAAGCGGTAGTTGATCAAACTTCTGGTGGCGTTAAATTCCTAATGGACAAAAATAAAATCACCGTTTTTGAAGGATTAGGATCTTTTGTAGATGCTACGCATGTTGCTATCGCCAAAGCCGACGGGACTTCAGAAACCATCGAAGGTAAAAATATCATTATTGCTA
>CANHEA010000135.1 GCA_947459635.1 Flavobacteriaceae bacterium
AGCAACCAAAAAATGGTCAATGCCAATCCAAAATTGGGGATTAATCCTCAACCAGTTCTTAACTATATTTGAAAAAAGGGTTCAACTTTAATTAAAAAGTCAAACCCTATTATTTTTTAACTTACACACTTTGCGGGATAGTGTCAAAAAAGGGTTCAACTTTAATTAAAAAGTCAAACCCTATTATTTTTTAACTTACACACTTTGCGGGATAGTGTCTCCTAAAAAGAAAGTCGACCACTATCCGATTCTCCCACCAAAACCATAACCTCCCAAAACCGTAGCGTCATATATACTTGCAGTATGCTTGCTATATTCTTGCTTTATGTTTACTGTATTCTTACTTTATGCTTGCTGTATTCTTACTTTATGCTTGCTGTATACGTGCCTTTTACTTGCTATTTCCCTATTATTTCCCTGCTACATGCTTGACATCTCCTTACTATCTCCTTACTATCTCCTTGCTATTTCCCTACTATTTCCCTACTATTTCCCTAGTACATGCTTGCCAATTACTTGCTATATACCCGCAATCAATTGTACATCTATTTCATAGTTGCGTGCAATTAAACTAAGTAAGTAGGCAAATGACAATATCACCCAACCTCCCCAATAGGTTTGCCAGCATGCTAACCAAAGTAAACACAACACTAAACAAGTAAAGAAATGCTCCATAATAAGAGCTACTAAAATACTAAACACACTTGCAAATAATCATGCACCAGACACAACAAAACCTACTACAAAACAAGATGCTTACACCCTGCCAATCAAGAAGAATCTAAATTAAAACCCTTTTAATTTTAAGGTTTTAACGGTTTTTTAATATTTATTATAACAATACTTTGAAATTTTCGTTTAATGATTAAATTTGCCCCGCTAACCCAACAATCGACCATTACGGAATGCCTCTTCAAAAACCGCTTTTGTTTTTATTGCTTCTTTTTCTGCCAAACCTCGTAAACTGTCAAGCGCTTACTTCGGCAGATTCCATTTCTAAAAAGACAGAAAAAAACCTGCAGTTTTCTACAAAGCAACTGATTATTCCAGCTACCTTAATGACTTATGGTATCATCGCTACTAAAGGCGGCTACTTGAAAACACTCAATACCGAACTTCGTGACGAACTAAAAGAAAACATTGACGAAAAAATCACCATCGACGATTTTACGCAGTATGCGCCACTGGCCTCTGTTTTCGCACTCAATGCCTTGGGAATAAAAGGTAGACACAAATTAAAAGAACAAATCCTTATAGGTGCTAGTTCTTACCTGATGATGACCGGAACTGTTATGGTGCTCAAATCAACAACTAAAATAGAACGCCCAGATGGTAGTGCCTTTAATTCGTTTCCGTCTGGACACACCGCAACCGCGTTTGCTGGAGCTGAATTACTTTGGCAAGAATATCGTGACGTCAGTATCTGGTATGGAATTTCAGGTTATGTGGTCGCCACAGGTACCGGTTTCTTCCGAATTTATAATGGGCGGCATTGGTTATCCGACGTAGCGATGGGAGCCGGAATCGGTATCTTAACCACCAAGATTGCCTATTGGATTTACCCGTACACAAGTAACATACTTTTTAAATCTAATAAAAAAGTAAGCTCGAATATTACCCCTCTTTATGACGGAAAGCGGCTCGGTGTAGGGATGATTCTCAATTTCAATTAGATTGTACTTGAGCAGAACTTCTGCGTTGAACAACCAATAATAAGAATAAGTAAATTGGAGTGCGTCAATACAAAAAAAACCAAAACTACCTATTGTCAGTAATTTTGGTTTGGTTTCTATCGTTGTTGCGAATTATGTCAATGGTGCCTCTACCCGATTTCTATTCCGTTTTGTTCTAGAATTTCAATAAGGTAACTACTTTGCTCGGGGTCGTACTGTTCAATACCACTTTGGTACCATTGCAAAATAATATGTAGTTGGTAAGACGTAAAATCGACTGTGTCAATACTCAAACCCAGCATGCCTGCAAGGAGAAAATCTTCCAGAACTTTGGTTGTTACAATGCGTCGAGGAACGCCATTAGTCAATGAACCATTCATACTTTCAAACTCTAGTCTTCCCAAGGTAAATCCAGTGGTAAAAGCATCATTATGCTTCTTCCTATTAATGATGATAGCAGGATCAAGACCACATTTATAGCCCTCAAAATATTCTAAACGATATACAGTGCTGGAAGTATCTTTCAAATTCATAGGAATTATTATTAGCGATTTACAGGTCAAACTTAAATCTATTCTTTGTGAAAAAAATATAAAATCGTTGAAATGGAAAAATACTCTTTCAATCACATTGGCATGGTAAATAATCGGTGAAATAAGTAATTTGTAGAAAAGTATTAATTCTTCCTCACAATATTTCTGTGTCCATAAATAATGACATTGCAATTATAGCGGAACATAGAATTGAAACGCCGATAGCCACCACGTATTACCTAACAATAAAAAAACGATGCGCAAAGTATTAAACGGAATACAAACCAATCAATTCGATTTGTATATTTACTGCATAAAACAAATTCATTTCCTACACTATGCAACACCTCATCGACCGATTTATTAGTTACGCGATCATCGATACAGAATCTGATCCAAATTCAAAATCAACGCCAAGTACCAAAAAGCAATTAGTATTAGCCTTACAATTAGTAGAGGAACTAAAAGCTATTGGTTTGATTGAAGTGACCATCGACAAAAATGGCTACGTGATGGGGACATTACCAAGCAATGTTGAAAATGAGGTGCCTACCATCGGATTTGTTTCCCATTACGATACAACACCAGATTTTACTGGCGCAAATGTCAAGCCTCAAATCATTCCAAATTATGACGGAAAAGACATCGTTCTTAATGCCAAAGAGAACATTGTCTTATCTCCAAATTATTTTAAGGACTTGTTGCTCTATAAAGGTCAAACACTCATAACTACAGATGGTCTAACCTTATTGGGGGCAGATGATAAAGCCGGACTTACGGAGATCGTTTCTGCGATGGAGTATTTAGTGCAACATCCCGAAATCAAACACGGGAAAATACGCGTTGGCTTTACCCCTGACGAGGAAATTGGTCGGGGAGCAGATTTGTTTGATGTAGCGAAATTCGGCGCAGATTGGGGTTACACCATGGATGGAAGTCAAGTTGGTGAATTGGAATACGAGAATTTTAACGCAGCTGCTGCTAAAATTACCTTTAAAGGTAAAAGTGTTCACCCAGGTTATGCCAAAGGTAAAATGATCAACTCGATGTTGATAGCGAATGATTTTATCAACGAATTACCTAAAAGTGAAACGCCACAAGAAACAAAGGGTTACGAGGGCTTTTTTCATGTGCACCATTTGAACGGCAGTATCGAAGAAACCATTTTAGAAATTATTATCCGTGATCATGATGCTAAAAAGTTCAAGAAAAGAAAAGAACTTATTCATGCCATTACCAAAAAATTAAATAAAAAATTTGCAAAACAATTCGGAGAAGATATTGTACTTAGTGAAGTCAAAGATCAATACTATAATATGAAGGAAAAAGTGGAGCCTGTGAAGTTCATTGTTGACCTAGCGGAAAAAGCGATGAAAGATTTAGGCATCAAACCACTCATCAAACCGATTCGTGGCGGAACGGACGGTTGCAGATTATCATATATGGGGTTACCATGCCCAAATATTTTTGCAGGTGGACACAACTTCCACGGAAAGTACGAATATCTTCCAGTAGAAAGCATGCAAAAAGCAGTAGATGTGATTATTAGAATTGCAGAACTTACGGCTACAACTGACTTTACGAAGAAGGAAAAAAGCAAAGAAAAAAAAGAAAAAAAGAAAAAATAAATTTCTTTTGAAGTACTATGGAT
This sequence comes from Flavobacteriaceae bacterium, assembly GCA_947459635.1. Classification (GTDB taxonomy): domain Bacteria; phylum Bacteroidota; class Bacteroidia; order Flavobacteriales; family Flavobacteriaceae; genus Flavobacterium. The sequence continues at coordinate 3,858 of CANHEA010000135.1, forward strand.
AAAGTCAATTCTTGGGCTTCCGAGCTAAGGCAACTGAAAGATATCATCCTCGAGACCGACCTTATAGAAACCACTAAATGGGGCAGTCCAGTGTTTACGCTTAATGGTAAAAACATAGTTGGACTGGCGGGCTTTAAGAGCTTCTTTGCCCTATGGTTTTTCAAAGGTGCACAGCTAAAAGATGAAAAAAAAGTTTTGATTAATGCCCAAGAAGGCAAGACAAAACTGATGAGGCAATGGCGATTTACAACTCAAGAACAAATCGACAAAGATTTGATTTTAAAGTATGTTCTGGAAGCTATCGAAATTGAAAATTCCTAAAACATAAAAGGTACTAAACCATAAACTGTGTAAGTAGAAAAATAATGGGGTTTTAAAACCCCATTATTTTTTTGTTTAATTTTAAATTTTACACAGTCTTATGAAAAAAGAAGATTTATTATCAGATGATTTTTTGAAGCAATTCAAAACAGG
>CANHEA010000136.1 GCA_947459635.1 Flavobacteriaceae bacterium
GAAATTGTACCCGGTGTAACATCAAAGGGCGTTGTTGCGTCAACTCCGGAAAAAGCAATGATTCCTCCTGAAGCGCTATTCGTTCCAGCTCCTAAGGCAAAAGTATAATTGACAGGTTCTCCTGCAGTTGCAACTTTATATAAAACTGCTCCATAACGCTGTGTTGCGCCACCACCACCGAGATTTACACCGTCTATTAATGTCCAACCTGCTAAAGAAGGCGCTGTTGTACGATTTCCTCCTTTGGCAATGTTAACAAGCATGAGGTCGCCCGTAATAACGCCAGTCGGTTTCGCAATGGTGATATTTGTATTAGTTGAAGTCGACGTAGTAGCTGTTCCGCGCAAGGCAATCTGAGCTTTCAAAGGATTTGAAATAAAGAAAATCAAATACAAAAAAAGAACAATCGATCGTTTTTTTGTCAATCGAAATAAGGTCAAAAGTGAGGACACAGAATTTGGGTAATTCTCTTTCATTTGGTTTAAGCATTATGATTTGGCACTACAAATTTATTTTTGCCGGCGCTTAAATGCTATTTTTCTAGGTAACTAACCATTAAAGTCGATGAAATGTAACAATTGGACGACACTTTCTTGTTTTCTATCGAAACTATTGTGCTATAAGGCTTTACAATTATTTAACACCTTGTTTTTCATCGATTTTTTATGCATTTTGAAGAGTTAATTTTGAAACAACTAAACAAATTTTATAACAGTTTCAATCTTTATTTTATTACTTTTGAACCACAGATCTTGGGGATGAAATATTTACAATTATTTATCTTTTTTTCAACCGTTTCGATGCTAGCTCAAACTAGTTTTGAAAATGGTGAAAAATGCTATTCCCTTGGAAAATTCGATCAGGCAAAAACTTTTTTTGAAACCGCACTGCACCAAAATCCAAATGATTTGAAATCTTTGGAGTATTTGGGAGATATTCAATGTCATAATAAACAATGGGAAAAAGCGGTTCCGTTCTATTTCAAACTCACAAAGCTAAAACCGTCAAATGCGGAGTATTTCTATAAATTCGGCGGCGCCCTTGGAATGCAAGCCAAAGAAGCCAACAAATTCAAAGCATTATCACTCATTGACGATGTTAAAGCAGCCTTCAAAAAAGCCATTCAACTCAACCCAAATCATATTGGAGCGCGTTGGGCTTTGTTAGAAATATACATTCAATTGCCCGGAATTGTGGGCGGAAGTGAAAGCAAAGCCAAAAAATACGCCGACGAATTGCTTAAAATTTCCCCTGTTGATGGCTATCTTTCAAAAGGTCACATCGAAGAATATTTCAACAGATATAGTAATGCGGAAAAATTTTATCTCAAAGCCATCGAAATTGGAAATTCGAAAACGACCTATCAAAAATTAGCAGATTTATATAAAAACAAAATGGCCCAACCTGAGAAAGCCAGGAAAGTTTGGGCAACCTATAACGAAAAAAACAAATCTTAAATGCGCACACATTTTATAGCAATCGGCGGAAGCGCCATGCACAATCTAGCTTTGGCTCTACACAATAAAGGTTATCAAGTGACAGGAAGTGATGATGCTATTTTTGAACCCTCAAGAACACGACTAGAAAAAAAAGGACTACTTCCCCAAGAAATGGGCTGGTTTCCAGAAAAAATCACAAACGATATCGAAGCAGTGATTTTAGGAATGCATGCCAAAGCCGACAATCCAGAACTATTAAAAGCGCAAGAATTGGGACTCAAAATTTATTCTTATCCCGAATTTTTATACGAGCAATCCAAAAACAAAACACGCGTCGTTATTGGTGGATCGCATGGTAAAACTACGATTACTTCGATGATTTTGCACGTGATGCATTACCACAATATTCAAGTTGATTACATGGTCGGTGCCCAATTGGAAGGTTTCGACACGATGGTGCATCTCACTGAAGAAAATGATTTTATTGTTTTAGAAGGCGATGAATATTTGTCTTCTCCGATGGATCGTCGCCCTAAGTTTCATCTGTATCAACCCAATATTGCCTTGATTTCTGGTATTGCTTGGGACCATATTAATGTATTTCCCACCTATGAAAATTACGTCAATCAATTCGAAATTTTTATTCAATTAATTACCAACGGAGGCATTTTAGTGTATAATGAAGACGATTCGGAAGTGAAGCACGTTGCAGAAGCAGCGACGAATCCAATTCGGAAGTTGCCTTACACGACGCCAAAATACAAAGTCGATAATGGTGTGACGTTACTATCAACTCCAGAAGGTGACATGCCGATTGAAGTTTTTGGCGCACACAATCTCAACAATCTCGCAGGCGCCAAATGGATTTGCCAAAACATGGGCGTAGATGAAGCCGATTTCTATGAAGCCATCGCCTCGTTTAAAGGCGCGTCCAAAAGACTAGAAAAAATTGCGGAAAGTAAAAACAAAGTGGCTTACAAAGATTTTGCACATTCACCAAGTAAAGTGGCGGCAACAACCAAGGCCGTCAAAGAACAATATCCGGACAGAACGGTCATCGCTTGCTTAGAGTTGCATACTTATAGCAGCTTGAACGCAGAATTTCTCAAAGAATATCAAGGTGCTTTGGAATATGCTGATGTTGCGGTTGTTTTTTATTCGCCGGATGCCGTAAAAATAAAGCAACTAGAGGAAGTCACGTACGAGCAAATTGCGACGTCATTCAATAGAAATGATTTGATTATTTATACCAATCCGAAAGATTTTAAAGACTATCTTTTTAATTTAAACCTCGATAATTCAGCACTTTTATTAATGAGTTCTGGTAATTACGGAGGATTGAATTTTGATGAGGTGAAGGCTTTGATCGAATAAGTTAGACTAATATAGTTGATTCATAGCCACATTATTTGTGGCTTTTTTTATGAAAAATTACTACATTAGCTTTTCAATTTAAACGCCATACAACATGTCTGAAAACGCCTATTTCCCCATTCGTCATTGGTCCGAAGACGACCGACCACGTGAAAAATTACTGCTCAAAGGCAAGACTGCACTTAGCGATGCCGAACTCATTGCCATTCTAATTGGTTCAGGAAGTCGAAATGAATCTGCTGTCGATTTAAGCAAACGGATTCTAAAAAGCGTCGATAACAATTTGAATGCTTTAGGAAAAATAACAATTAATCAGTTATTACAATTCAAAGGAATCGGCGAAGCTAAAGCCATTACTATTCAAGCGGCAATGGAATTATCCAGAAGGCGACGCTCTGAAGAAGTGGTAGAATTGTTCAAAATTACTTCTAGTCAAGCCGTTTTTGATGTGATGCAACCACTCATTGGCGAGCTAGCACACGAAGAATTTTGGATTATTTATTTGAACAATGCGAATAAAATCATCTCCAAATTTCAATTGAGCAAAGGAGGAATTACCGGAACATTAGTTGATGTTCGGCTCGTATTCAAAACAGCTTTATCGCACGGTGCGGTTGGAATTATCCTCACGCACAACCATCCATCAGGAACACTCAAACCCAGCGAATCCGACAAGCAAATCACGCAAAAATTGAAGATTGCTGGTGAGCAATTGGACATCAAAGTTCTAGATCATCTCATCATTACAGAGACCAGCTATTTTTCGTTTTCCGACGAAGGAATTCTGTAGAATAGTTAGCGCTGAATGAAAAATCTTTACGACTTTTGCATCCATAATTGCACACCATTGAAAGACCAAATTTCTCATATATTTTTCGACTTAGATCACACCTTATGGGATTTTGACAAGAATTCTGTGTTGGCATTTGACAAGATTTTCAACAACGATTTTCCTCAAGTTGATACCAAGCGCTTTATTGAGCATTACGTTCCTATCAATCAAGCTTGTTGGAAGTTATTTCAAGTGGATGCGATTTCGCACGAGGAATTGCGCTATCGCAGGTTGAAAGATTCGTTTGATGCAATTAATATTGAGATTTCGGATGCAGCAATAGATCAAATTTCTGAAGATTACATTCGATTCTTACCTGATTTCAATCATTTATTCGAAGATGCGCTAGAAGTGCTCGAATATTTGAAGGAACGGTACGAATTACATATTATCACCAACGGATTTGCAGAAGTGCAATTCAAGAAAATTGCAAATTCTAAGCTCGAACCGTATTTCAAAACAATCACCAATTCTGAAATGGCGGGAGCTAAAAAACCCAATCCGATTATTTTTCAGCATGCTTTAGATAAGGCAAACGC
>CANHEA010000137.1 GCA_947459635.1 Flavobacteriaceae bacterium
AATCGTATAACCTTTTGTTAGCGCATAATCAATAATATCGGTCATTTCCGTCATCGGAACGTTATACAATTGATCATAGCTCCAGTTGTCAGGAACGGGCAAAACCATTTTGGAGTAATACGGATTGTCTTTATACGATGAGAACTCCATATAATCATCTGGATTGATGCCTACCACTTCTTTGGCAAAAGTTTGCGGCGTGTAAGTTTTACCAGCATAAGAGAAACTTTCCGGTAATTTACCTAACTTTTCATCCATATAAGAATTGATGTCAGTTACCCAAGAGGTTCCTTTGGTTGTACTAGGATTCTTGATATAATCATCTAAGATTGTTTTAAATTTGGCCTGAAATTCATCAGACTTAACTACACCTTTACCATAATCTTCCAAAGTGTAAGACTGCTGAGGCATCGCGCCATATTTGCGCAACATATTCATGACGTCGTGGGTTTCTCCTCCATCGCCCAAACCTAAATTCCCATTAAATAAGATATAATTTCTTGCTTTACTAAGATACACATGTCTAGCAGCAAATATTTCCGCTAAATCAACTGGTGTTTTTCCTTTTTTGATCATCTCAGACTCTAAAAAAGAATTTCCAGAGTAACTCCAGCAAGTACCTGCAGAACCTTGACTCTTTACAGATGTTCGCTCTAAATTGATAACATCTTGAAACTCAAATTTAGAGTTAACAGAAGCATTCTTGATGACTTTATTAATAAGGTCATCTTGAGCGAAAACACTAAAGGAACAAAATACGCCAAAGGCAATAAAACAATTCTTAATCATAATTTACTTTTTTTTTAAGGAGCGTAAATGTAACAAAAACCTTCAAATCAACAAGCAATTAACTAAAAATTAGATATTTGAACATTATCGCGTAAAAACCAGCGTCGTTCCCTGCGATAGATTAGCGTCAAAACGATACCCTTCGTAATCAAAACCTTTCAGATCTTCTACCGTTTTTGCATTGGTCTCGATGATGTAACGAACCATCAACCCTCTTGCTTTCTTGGCAAAAAAACCAATCATTTTGAGATTTCCATCTTTGTAATCTTTAAACTCCGGTGTAATTACAGTGGCCTTCAAGGCCTTTACATCTATTGCCGAAAAATACTCCTTGCTCGCCAGATTGACCAAAAGTTCTCCCTTTTTAAGTTCTTTGTTTAAAGCGTTCGTCAGTTTTGCTTTCCAAAAATCATATAGATTCTTAGCTTCATTAATTGGTATAGCGGTCCCCATTTCCAAACGGTAAGGCTGCATCAAGTCGAGTGGTTTCAAAATACCATACAAACCAGAAAGAATTCGCAAACGGTCATGAAGTTCTGGCAACTTTTCTAACGGAAGTGTTTTCACGTCTAAACCAACGTAAACCTCCCCAGAAAAAGCAAATACAGCGGGTCTGGCATTTTCAGGAGTAAATGGCGTTTTCCAAGCCTTATTGCGTTGCCAATTGAGTGCGGCAAGTGGCGCTGAAATAGACATCAGTTCAATCAAATCTGACGGTTTTCTTTGCTTGAGAACTGCATTGATGATTCTACTTTCTTTTAAGAAGTTAGGCTGGGTAGCTGTCAGCACAGGAATTGGAGATTCAAAATCTAACGACTTGGCGGGCGAAATGATCATCTTCATAAAAACAGATTTACTTTTAAAAATTAATGTTTTCAAAAATACGAATAGAAATTTGATCTCCTTCTGACACGGCAACGTTTATTTTTGTAACTTTAGGTACAACTATTCATCCAACATGATAAATCAAGCTTTAATAAATAGTACGGTCGACCTGATGTGGAGCATCAATAAGGAATATAAACTTATTGTCCTAAATGATGCTTTTAGAACTTGCATGAAGTTTTATAGTGGCATTGATTTTAACATTGGCGATTCTATTCTGATTAAAGGGCTGTTTGAAGAAAACCACCCGAGCGAATGGAAAAAATGGTACGACAAAGCATTTCAAGGCGAAAATGTTAGCGAAGAAATCACCAGCCCTAAAACAGATTCTCATGAAACCCAATGGTTTGAAATTAGTATTCATCCGATGCTTGAAAACAACGTCATCATTGGCGCCGCTTGTTTTGGAAAGAACATCACCAAACAAAAAAGAGCCATCGATTCGCTCGCTGAAAACGAAAAAAGATACCGAGGGATTCTCAACAATTTAGAAGCTGGAGTTGTCATTCATAATGCGGACACTTCTATTCAAATTAGCAATGCCAAAGCCTCCGAATTATTGGGTTTGAGTGAAGATCAATTGAGAGGGAAATTGGCAATCGACCCGCAGTGGAAATTTATTTATGAAGACGGAACTCCCCTTCCTTTCGTGAAGTATCCCGTTAATGATATTAGAACCACCAAGAAATCATTTAAAAACAGCATCTTTGGTGTCAATCGACCCGAGACAAATGATATCATTTGGTTATCGGTGAATGGATTCCCTAGGCTTGATGAGGACAATCAAGTCATTGAGATCATTATTACTTTTATTGACGTTACCAAAAGAAAAGAAATCGAGATTGATTTGGTCAAAGCGAAATTGCAGGCAGAATTGGCAAGCCAAGCAAAGTCCGAATTTCTTGCGAATATGAGTCATGAAATTCGAACGCCTCTAAACGGAATTATTGGTTTTACCCAACTGCTGCTCAAAACAGATTTAGATAAGAACCAAAGCGAATATATGTCGACCGTTAAAGAATCGGCCAATTCACTCATGGAAATCATTAATGATATTTTGGATTTCTCAAAAATTGAAGCAGGCAAACTCGATTTACATACAGAGGAAGTCAACATCATCAAACTCACGCATCAAGTGATTGAACTCTTCAAACACCAAGCAAAACAAAAAAATATCTCATTAGACTTATCTATCGATCCTGACGTGCCGGTCTTTATTTTCGTCGATGCCATAAGATTGAAACAAATTTTGGTTAACCTCATTAGTAATGCTTTGAAATTTACGTCTTTTGGACAAATCCATTTGGATATTCACTGTATTGCAAATTCAAAAGGAATGGCCATGTTGCAGTTTTCTGTAAAAGATACAGGCATGGGAATCAAAGATTTTAATCAAGAAAAAATCTTCCAATCTTTTGTTCAAGAAGACTCCACTACAACCAGAAAATTTGGAGGAACTGGATTGGGTCTGGCCATCTCTAATAAGCTTCTGGGGCTGATGAATAGCCGTTTGCAACTTATCAGTAAATTTGGAGAAGGCAGTAATTTTTATTTTGAAATTGAAGTGGAAACCGCGGAAAAAACAAAAGAGGAAATACTGACGCTCGCCAAAGATCATGCAATTTCAAATCAAAATAGTGTCAATTTTTCGCAGCCTTTAAACATCTTAATCGTCGAAGACAATGCCATCAACATGTTTTTGGCCAATACAATCATCCAGAGAATGATTCCCAATGCCACGATTCACAAAGCATCTGACGGAGAAGAAGCCATCGAGCAATTCAAAAACAACGACTACGATCTCATCTTAATGGACGTTCAAATGCCAAAGAAAAATGGCTACGAAGCTGCCGATGAGATTCGCAAGTTAGAAACGACAAAACGAACGCCAATCATAGCGCTCACGGCTGGAATTATGTTGGGAGAAAAAGAAAAATGCCTTCAAGTCGGAATGGATGATTACGTTCCAAAACCCATTATGCAAAATGATTTGGAACTTGTTTTAAAAAAATGGATCAAATCTTAATGCAGCGTAATTTATTCTTTGCTTGTCACAGTGCGTCCGATAGTTTGTTGCTACCTCGTTAAATAAATCCAGCCCACTTTGGTGGATCGATCGCCGTTAAATTCAATGACGTAATAATAAACCCCATCCGGAAGTGTGCCACCATCGTCGCATTGACCCACCCATTCGTTGATGTAATTGGCTTTGGAATAAACCTTGGTGCCATATCTATTGAAAATTTCTAGCTTCTTAACATCAAGGAGTTGCAAGTCAAAGAACTCATTTTTATTATCATCATTCGGTGAAATTCCCTTTTGAATCGAACAATAAATACTGGTTAATGGGACGTCATGCGATTTCGTACACCCATTGGTTTGTGTAACAGCAACACTAAATGATAATGGAAACTGTGGTAAAATCGAATTCGAACTAAAGTAATTGGTCACAT
>CANHEA010000138.1 GCA_947459635.1 Flavobacteriaceae bacterium
AAGCTCACATTTACAGAAGAAAATGATGCTTTGGTAGGAACTGCTACGGGACAAGGACCTATTACATTAGAACCAATTGGTAAAGATCGTTTTGCTTATGCGGCGTACGGAATCGAACTACAATTCAATGAAGCGAAAACAGAAGTGACACTAAAACAAGGTGCTGAAATTCTTTTTACAAGAGAGAAATAGAGAATTTTTGAATAAAAAAAACTCCAACAATTCGTTGGAGTTTTTTTTTTATTTTTTCTTTAAAATCAATGCACTGAGCAAGGTAACTACCAAACCAATTGGCAGTATTTCCATATAGGTAAGCGCCATCAAAAGAATCGGGTTCTTATACCACTCTACATACTTATTCATTTCTTCTTTTGTTGCAGCAATTTCCGCGGCGTTTAGACCACTTCGTTGTGCTTCTTCAATGGCATGAGCTGCATATTTTTCCATAAAGTCTGGGAAGAAAAAATGGCATTCAATCATCCAAGTGAGCACGTACATGGTGGACGCAATTAAACTGATGAGCAAACCAATTTTGAATCCTGTGCCAAACGAAATAACGCCATTATTCTGCTTATCACGAAAACTTTTAATTCCAATAAAAATAAAAATAAAGGCGATAAACATACCTGTAAAGCCTATAATCTCACTTCCCTTAAAATCAGGATTTTGGTTGTGCGTCACTGTCGAAATAATCATCATCACGGTGGTAATTAGCCCCGCGATAGTTCCGTACTTAAGGATTGTTTTTTTCATTTAATTTGATTTAAAGTTCATTGCAAATGTGAGAAACCAGGATTGAAGTCCACTCATACTTTAGCATGATTTTGAAAAATTGCTACCAAAGTATTAGTTCAAAAGTCGCAATCGCTTGGCAGTTTCTACGGCTTGTGTGCGCCTTTTTGCATCCAGTTTCTCGAACAAATTTGCAGCATGTGTTTTTATGGTAGGAATGGAAACAAATAGTTCATCGGCAATTTCTTGATTGCTTTTTCCATCTGCCATTAATTGCAATACTTCTAATTCTCGTTTGCTAATTTTCCTTTCAAATAGCTCTTTTTGATCAATTTCGAAATGTGCAGTTGCAGCAACAAAAATTGGTTTTTCAATAACCAATGTTTCCACTTTTGGAGTTCTAAATCTGCCGGCAATCCAAATTCCAATGAGGGTAAATAAGATTGCAATCAGTAAGATGTAGATTTGCATATTATTTGAAAATAACAGAAAACGGATTTCCATCCATTGCACAACAAAAAAGAGTATCGCTAAGGCTAAACCAAAGTAGATACTCTCTTTATATTTTCTCACCATTAGAAACATAATGGTCGGCTGTTTTATTCGATATTAAAATGAATCGGATAATTGTACAAACATCTCACGGGTTTTGCATCTTTTACGGCTGGTTCCCACGTTTTATTGAATAATTTCAAAACACGAACCGCTTCCGCTTTCATTGTTTCAATTTGATCAGCTTCGTTGATTTTTTCATCGGCCGTCGCAATTTTTACCACATTGGAACTAATCAAATCTTTAACATTGATGCTGAATGCTTTAATATCCGTCATCGTTCCGTCTGTTTCAACAACGAAACTCGTAAAAATGATGATTTTTTTGTTCTTGATAGCTGGCGGAAATTTGAAGTTTTCACTAATAAACATTGACAATGTATAATTCCCGTCTTTGACTTGCGGTTTCAAATCGACATCTGGAGACCTGTAGATTTTCTCTGATGGTGTCGGTGAACTAGTTTCAGTTGAAGTTACCTGCGCCGTTGATGCGATTGAAAAACCAATCAATAAAAATAAAAATAAATGTTTCATGTTTTGTTTTGTAATGGATTCAAAAATAAGGAAATAATAATTAAGATGTATTTTTTGACGCATTATTTCAAGAGAAATGCAATCTAGTTCTATGATTTCAAAAAATCAATTGTAAAATAAGTAGGGAAAATAGCGTTCTATTTGTTTTCTTTATAAGTTGTCCAATTCAATAACTTCAAACCTTTTTTGTTTTGCCTATGAGATGAATCTTACTTTCTATTAATTTAAACTCAAGCATTATGGAGACTAATTTTGAAATTATTGAAAAAGAATCTATTTATACCCTTAGATTCCCAAGTAGTGAAGTACTAAATGAAGCGTCAGCTATTCATCAACGCAACAACGATTTGACTAGAGCACTCTACCTAGGCAATATTGAACACGCTAAAATTAAAATTTTCTTTGAAGACAATCAGTCGAAAAAAGTGGTCGAAACTACTGTTTGGGCTGTCACGGATACGAGTGTGATTTTGAAAAGAGGGGTTGGCATTCCGATTAATCGCATTTATTTATCAGCTTGAAGTAAATAAAAAAGCACCCAGAATTTCTAGGTGCTTTTTTGATTATTAGATAGATTTTAATTCACCAATTCCGCTTGATTTCGAAAAACTAATTTCCCATCAAAAGCGTCAATCAGTACAATGCTGTCGGTTGTAATTTTACCAGCGAGAATTTCTTTAGACAATTCGTTTAATACTTCTCTTTGAATGACTCTTTTTACCGGTCGTGCACCAAATTGCGGGTCATATCCTTTTTCAGAAAGATAGGTAATGGCCTCAGGCGTCGCATCCAAAGTGATGCCTTGTTGCGCCAACATCTTGGTGACACTTTTTAATTGGAGTCCAACGATTTGCGCAATATTGGCACTAGTCAATGGCGTAAACATCACGATTTCATCGATTCTATTTATAAACTCCGGGCGAACCGTTTGTTTTAATAATCCTAAAACTTCAATTTTCGCGGCTTCAGTTGCGGCTTCAATGCCACCCTTCAAATTCTCGAATTTCTCTTGAATAATTTGACTTCCCATATTCGAAGTCATGATAATAATGGTGTTTTTGAAATCAGCCAGTCTGCCTTTATTGTCGGTCAATCGGCCTTCGTCTAAAACTTGTAGTAAAATGTTGAAAGTGTCAGGATGTGCTTTCTCAATTTCATCCAGCAAAATTACAGAATAAGGTTTTCTTCGAACCGCTTCCGTCAATTGTCCACCTTCGTCGTAACCAACGTATCCGGGAGGCGCGCCCACCAATCGACTCACGCTATGTCGTTCTTGATATTCACTCATGTCGATACGCGTCATCGCATTTTCATCATCGAACAAATATTCGGCTAAAGCTTTGGCTAATTCGGTTTTTCCCACGCCAGTTGTTCCTAAGAACAAGAATGTTCCGACTGGTTTTTTCATGTCTTGTAAACCCGCACGACTTCTACGAACAGCGTCACTTACCGCTTCAATTGCTTCTTCTTGGCCGACGACACGTTTGTGCAATTCTGCTTCTAATTTGAGTAATTTCTCACGTTCGCCTTGCAGCATTTTCATGACTGGAATACCTGTCCATTTGGCAACGACTTCAGCAATATCTTCGCGAGTTACTTCTTCTTTAATCAATGAAGTTCCAGATTGATTTTCGAGCAATTGTTTTTGAAAAACATCTAGTCGCTCTTGGGCTTCTTTGATTTTGCCGTAACGAATTTCTGCTACTTTACCGTAATCGCCATCTTTTTCAGCACGTTCGGCTTCGTATTTAAAATCTTCAATTTCTGTTTTTACTGCTTGAATATTATCTACCACTTCTTTTTCTGATTTCCATTTGGCGAAGATTTCATTGCGACTTTCTTTCAGATTTGCGAGTTCCATGCCCAAACCTTTGAGTTTACTTTCGTCTTTCTCACGTTTGATGGCTTCAATTTCGATTTCGAGTTGCATGATTTTTCGATCGAAAACATCCAATTCTTCTGGTTTCGAATTGATTTCCATGCGCAATTTCGATGCGGCTTCATCCATCAAATCGATGGCTTTATCCGGAAGAAATCGATTGGTAATGTATCTTTGTGACAATTCAACAGCAGCGATAATTGCATCGTCTTTAATTTGCACTTTGTGGTGCGTTTCGTATTTTTCTTTGATACCACGCAAAATCGAAATCGCACTTTCTGTATCAGGTTCTTCGACCATAATCTTTTGAAAACGACGTTCTAATGCTTTGTCTTTTTCAAAGTATTTTTGATATTCATCAAGTGTGG
>CANHEA010000139.1 GCA_947459635.1 Flavobacteriaceae bacterium
AAAAAGGATTGACATTAGAGGACAAAATGGTTCGCAATCGAATTGTAAACGAACATCTTGCCATTGCCTTAAAATCCAAACCCTCACCTATTTATCATCAAAAATTTGCAAGTCGAATTAAGACAGGCAACACCACAGATGATCTTGCTAAAATTGCAACAGCGGATTGGATTATCGAAGTTGTCGTTGAACGATTAGACATTAAAAAATCTGTTTTTGAACAAATTGAAAAATATAGAAAGCCTGGAACTTTAGTAACATCAAACACTTCTGGAATTCCTATCCATTATATGAGCGAAGGACGAAGTGACGATTTCCAAAAACACTTTTGCGGCACACACTTTTTCAATCCAGCGCGCTATCTCAAATTATTTGAAATTATACCTGGACCGCAAACAACTCCAGAAGTCCTCGATTTTCTGACCAATTACGGCTCGCAATTTTTAGGAAAAACATCCGTCGTTGCCAAAGACACGCCTGCCTTTATTGGCAATCGAATCGGTATTTTCGGCATTCAGAGTCTATTTCATTTGGTAAAAGAAATGGGACTAACCATCGAGGAAGTAGATAAATTAACAGGTCCCGTTATTGGTCGTCCAAAATCTGCAACATTCCGAACAGTTGATGTGGTGGGATTGGACACGTTGGTGCATGTGGCAAACGGAATTTATGACAACTGCCCCAATGATGAAGCACATGAACTTTTCAAAATGCCCGATTTCATCACCAAAATGATGGACAACAATTGGCTGGGAAGCAAAACCAACCAAGGATTTTACAAGAAAGTCGACAAAGATATTTTGTCATTAGATTTAAATACACTCGAATATAGACCGGCGAAGAAAGCAGCTTTTGCCACTTTAGAATTAACCAAAACCATCGACAAACCTATCGATCGCTTCAAAGTACTTGTAAATGGAAAAGACAAAGCGGGCGAATTTTACAGAAAAAGTTTCGCTGGAATGTTTGCCTATGTGTCGAATAGAATTCCAGAAATCGCCGACGATTTATACAAAATAGACGATGCTATGAAAGCTGGTTTTGGCTGGGAAAACGGACCTTTCGAAATTTGGGACGCCATTGGAGTTACCCAAGGAATCGAAATCATGAAGGCTGAAAATTTAGCACCGGCAGCTTGGGTTGCTGATATGTTGGCGTCAGGAAATTCAAGTTTTTACACAATCAAAGAAGGTGCGACTTACTGCTATTCCATCACAACAAAATCGCAGGTAAAAGTGCCTGGTCAAGATGCCTTTATCATTTTGGATAATATCCGTGAAAGTAAAAAAGTGTGGAGCAATAGCGGCGCAACTATTCAAGATCTCGGAGACGGAATCTTAAATCTTGAATTCCGATCGAAAATGAATACCATCGGAGGCGATGTCCTTCAAGGCATCAACAAAGCCATCGATTTAGCAGAAAAAGAGTATCAAGGTTTGGTCATCGGAAATCAAGCTGCCAATTTTACCGTTGGCGCCAATATCGGAATGATTTTTATGATGGCGGTTGAACAAGAATACGACGAATTAAACATGGCCATCAAAATGTTTCAAGACACTATGATGCGCGTACGTTATTCAAGTATACCTGTTATAGTAGCACCACACGGAATGACTTTAGGCGGCGGTTGTGAAATGAGCATGCATGCCGACAAAGTAGTTGCCGCAGCAGAATCGTATATCGGATTGGTTGAATTTGGAGTTGGTGTAATTCCTGGTGGTGGCGGCTCTAAAGAAATGGCGCTCCGGGCGTCGGATTTGTTTAGAAAAAATGATGTCGAGTTGAATGTCTTGCAAGAATATTTCTTAACAGTCGCTATGGCAAAAGTTTCGACGTCGGCGTACGAAGCCTTCGACTTAGGTATTCTACAACATGGCAAAGATATCGTTGTGGTCAATAAAGACCGCCAAATTGCGGAAGCAAAGAAACACGCACTACTCATGGCCGAAGCGGGATACACCCAACCAATTCGCAGAACGGATGTAAAAGTTTTAGGAAAGCAAGCGTTGGGAATGTTCTTGGTCGGCACGAATCAAATGGTGGCTGGTAAATATATCTCCGATCACGACTTGAAAATTGCCAATAAACTAGCTTATGTGATGGCAGGCGGTGATTTATCAGAGCCTACTTTAGTATCTGAACAATATTTATTAGATATCGAACGTGAAGCATTTTTATCACTGTGCACGGAAAGAAAAACATTGGAGCGAATCCAATTCATGTTAACAAAAGGAAAACCGTTGAGAAATTAAGAACCAAGATTCAAGAAACAAGAGGTTTGTGATTTACTAAAATCTTGACTCTTGCTTCTTAACTCTTTTATCTAAAGAAAATGAAAACAGCATATATAGTAAAAGCATACAGAACTGCCGTCGGCAAAGCGCCAAAAGGTGTTTTCCGATTCAAGCGGCCTGATGAGTTAGCGGCAGAGACTATTCAATTTATGATGAGTGAATTGCCTGACTTCGATAAGAAAAGAATCGATGATGTGATGGTTGGAAATGCCATGCCAGAAGCGGAACAAGGATTGAATGTAGGGCGATTAATTTCATTAATGGGATTAAAAGTAACCGATGTTCCTGGTGTCACAGTCAACCGATACTGCGCCTCTGGATTAGAAACGATTGGAATGGCTACAGCAAAAATCCAAGCTGGAATGGCAGACTGCATCATTGCAGGTGGAGCCGAAAGCATGAGTTTTATTCCCATGGGCGGCTACAAACCAACGCCAGATTACGCTGTTGCAAAAGACGGTCATGAAGATTACTACTGGGGAATGGGATTAACCGCGGAAGCTGTTGCAAAACAATTCAACATTTCACGAGAAGATCAAGATGCTTTTGCGTTCAATTCACATCAAAAAGCACTAAAAGCGCAGGCAGAAGGCAAATTCGATAAGCAAATTGTGCCGATTACCATCGAACAAACATTCATTAACGAAAACGGAAAAAAAGAAACGAAATCATACACAGTCAGCAAAGACGAAGGTCCACGTGCCGACACCAATATCGCCGCCCTTGGCAATCTAAAACCTGTATTTGCAGCAGACGGAAGTGTTACTGCTGGGAATTCATCTCAAATGAGTGATGGTGCGGCTTTCGTATTGATTATGAGCGAAGAGATGGTTAAAGAACTCAACCTCACTCCTATTGCCAGATTAGTCAATTTTGCTTCGGCTGGAGTTGAGCCAAGAATCATGGGAATCGGCCCAGTGCAAGCGATTCCGAAAGCATTAAAACAAGCCGGACTACAATTGAAAGATATCGATTTAATTGAACTCAACGAAGCTTTTGCCTCTCAATCTTTAGCTGTTATCCGCGAATTAGGATTAAATCCAGATATCGTAAACGTCAATGGCGGCGCAATAGCTCTTGGTCATCCTTTAGGCTGCACGGGTGCGAAACTTTCCGTTCAATTATTTGATGAAATGAAACGCCGAGGGAATAAATATGGAATCGTTTCGATGTGTGTGGGAACTGGGCAGGGCAGCGCGGGGATTTATGAGTTGATGTAGGAAAAACAAGATAGAGTCAAGAATCAAGAGAGAAGAATCAAGAGAGAAGAGACAAGAATTAAGATTAAAAAGATAAATATAAGCCAACAATTAAAAAATTATACTATGCGCCACAACTTCAAAAATTTGAAAATATGGAATTTGTCGATGGAAATCACAGCAGACATTCATAAAGTATCATTGACATTTCCCAAGTATGAAACCTATGGATTAGTAAGTCAAATGAATAGATGTTCGGTTTCAATGCCTTCGAATATTGCTGAAGGATCTAACAGAGGTAAAAGGCATTTTGAATATTATTTGAATATAAGTTTAGGCTCTTCATTTGAACTACAAACACAACTATTGATAGCTAGGCAAAATGAATATTTAACTGAAGAAAAAACAATTGAACTTGAAAATAAAATAATTGAATTTCAAAAGATGACTACTGGTTTTATAGACAAGTTAAATCTTGGTTCTTGATTCTAACATCTTTTATCTAAAAAA
>CANHEA010000140.1 GCA_947459635.1 Flavobacteriaceae bacterium
GAAGATTACCTATTATTACGACACAGATCATGACGCGACAAGCAACTTCACTGGTTATAATTTTACCTTTGGTGGTAGTAGTGCGTTAACAGCAACCAACGGAACGAATAATTATAGCGGATATTGGACTGTTTCGGATAGCAATAGCGATGATGATAGTTTGAGTGATTTGCATTTTAATATTGCTTTTAGCTCACCTACACAATTTGAAGAGCTTACTAGCGATTGGGAAATTATCGAAAAATCTGCTACTGTAATTAAACTAAAAGATGTTAGTGGTGGCAATGGCGGAACAGATTACTTGACGTTTACTAAGAATTAATTTCACGTGTGTTAATAAAATGAAACCATGAAAAACATTATACAATTGTCAATCGCATGTCTTGTATTCTTAATTAGTTCAAATATATTCGGACAGTATACTCTAGATTGGCAGCAAAATGCGAGTCAAGATGCCAAGAAATCTGTAATGAGCGCCATTGATACGCAGAATAATATAGTGGTGACCGGATATTTGCAAAGCTATCGCATGTACACAAGAAAGTACGATATCGCCGGAACATTGCTATGGGAAGTTGAAGATGCATCTGGAACACAAAGTATCTATGAAAAGCCAAATTGGGTGAATTGTGATGCCGAAAATAATGTACTTGTGGTTGGTAATCAATATGCTATTAGTTCTTCTTATGATTATCCAAGTGCCATTGTCGCGATAAAGTATAGTCCAACCGGAACCTTACTTTGGAAAACGGTAATTCCAGTTTCAGTTTTAATCAACAGCACCACTTCTTTTGACTGCCGCAGCGTAGTTGATGCCAATGGTAATTTGTATATCGGAACCGCCATAGTTGGGGGCGTTTATTTGTATAAGATCGATGCGAATGGGAATTTGATTTTTTCTAATTCTAGTGCGATTAATGCGCCAAAGAATTTTAATGGAATGCGTATCAAAAACAATAAAATTGCAGTAGTTACTAGTAGCGGGACACCTAATGTTGCTCCTGTGTTTGTTTGGAATACCGATGGAACATTACTTTGGACCGCCAATGCGGTTGGCACGCTAGCTGCAGACGTCGAAATTGACGAGAACGAAAATGTATATGTCTTAAGTAGTCTGTATCATCAAGTCAATCCAATCACCTGGGATTATGATGCCCAATTGACGAAGTATGATTCAGCAGGTAATTTTTTGTGGGATTACACCTATGATTTTGGCGGCTATAATTTTGTAACACGCATGACGTATGAAAATAATCGAATTAGTGCCATAGGATATGGGAATGCCAGTGGGTTAAAATGGGTTACTTTTCAAACGAATGCTGATGGAGCGTTGCTATGGGCAACTCCGTATACTGTTCCTGTCAATCCAACGTCTAGCGATGAATATCCACATTACGTCACCGCCAAGCCAACAGGTGAAGTAATTGTGACCGGTGTTGGCAGTCCAACGCCAGACCCATTTAACTCTTCTTTCAATCAAATGCCGATTGTACAGTATAGCAATACCGGCGTTCAAAATTGGGTAAGCACACCCAACATATATGCGGGAACAGGTTTAGCCTCTGTGTTGGCTAGCGATGGAAGTTTATATGCCATTGGTTCAAGAAATATGTATGTATTTCATTATAATGCAGACGCACTTTCTATTAATGAAAATACAATTTCTTCTAAAACGATTGTTGCTCCCAATCCATTTTTGGACAAAGTAAGTATTGTGTTAGATGAGATTAATGGGCCAACAACTGCCGCTATATTTGACGTAACTGGAAAAATATTACTATCCGTTGATTTACAAAAAGCACCTAGTGAAGTGGATTTATCTTCACTACAAAGTGGAATCTATTTTTGTCAATTGAAGTCAGCTACGAAAACGGAAACGGTAAAAATTATCAAGAAATAATATTTTGCGTTTTATTCAATCGTCATTGCTTTCAATTTCTCACGATATGCCTCCAATGCATTGGCTTTAGAAATAAATCCAAAATACTTTCCGTTTTTGAGCACTGGTAGAAAATTCACTTTGGTTTTTTCGAATTTTTCCATGACGATTTCCATGCTATCGGTGGGATAGACGATTTCGATTGGTGGAATCATAATGTCTTTTACGGGCGTGTATTTGACTTTAAAGGCGCTAAAAATTATTTCACGGATGTCATTGAAGTGAACGATGCCGAGCAGTTTTTTATCCGAATCAATTACGGCGAAAATCACTTGGTTGGAGTGGGAAATTAAATCAACTACTTGTTCTAGGTTTTCCGCATCGTGGATAGTCAAGTAATCGGTTTGAATGATTTGCTCGGTTTCTAAAGTAGAAAGAATATTCGTGTCTTTGTTTTCGGTAAAAGCATGTCCTTTTTTGACTAGATTTTTTCGGTCGAGGGAGTGTTTTTCGAAACGCTTTGAAATTGCAAAACTGATGGAGGAAACGATCATTAAAGGAATCATCAAGTCATAACCTCCGGTGATTTCAGCTATTAGGAAAATGGCTGTTAACGGGGCGTGAAATAGTCCGCTTAGAATTCCCGCCATGCCCACCAAAGTAAAATTGCTAATAGGCAAATGGGCGATTCCCGTTGTGTTGATAATCTTAGAAAAAATAAAACCGGCATAGGAACCTAGGAAAAGCGATGGAGCAAAATTGCCTCCATTTCCGCCACTTCCTAAAGTGATTCCAGTTGCAAAAACCTTGAGCATTAGTGTTAAACCAAGGAAGATAATCAGCGCCCAAGTATTGTTTCGGAAACTGCTAAAGAGCGTATTGTCTAATAATTGTTGTGGATTGTTTTCGGAGAGCGTTCGAATACTTTCGTAGCCTTCACCAAATAACGTTGGAAAAGCAAAAATAATTACAGCCAGGATTGATGCTCCAAATAGCGCTTTTTTATAAGGTTTGAATCGCAATCGTGCAAAGAAATGTTCGATTCGTTGAAAATTTCTAGAATAGTAAATCACAATCAAGCCTGTGAAAATTCCAAGTAACAGATAATAGGGAATATTGTGGTAATTGAAACTTAATTTTTGGTCGAATGACAGTAAAATCGACTCGTCTAAAACAATAGTTGAAACCAAAGCGCCCGTCGCGGCGGCTATCATAATAGGCGTGAAGGCTGAAATACTAACATCCACCAACAAGACTTCGATGGCAAATAATACACCAGCAATGGGAGCATTAAAGGCGGCCGCAATACCGGCGGCAACGCCACAACCGATGAGCAACGTTCGGTCTTTGTAGCCGAGTTTATACCGTTGCGCATAGTTTGATCCAAAAGCAGCACCTGTAATCACGATTGGACTTTCGAGTCCAGCAGAACCTCCTAATCCGACGGTTAATGAGCTTGTGACAATCTGTGCGTACATTTGTTTGCGTGGAATGATACTCGCTTTTTTGGCTACCGCGTAAAGAATTTGGGACGTGCCTTTTTCGATCGTGCCACCCAAGAGTTTTTTGACAACGAAAACGGTGAGCAGAATTCCAATGACAGGCAATACGCTATTGATAAAGCTTAATTTTAATATGGCGTTGATGGAGGTCGCAACCGTAAACACCCAGTGCGCAAAAGTTTTCAAGACAATTACAGCGAAAGCAGCAGAAATTCCTACCAATACGCTGGATAAGAATAAGAATTGCTTGGTCGAGAGTTTGGTTTGAGACCAAGCAATGACACTTTCAATTTTGCGAATACCTTTTTTAAACATGTTGTTTTGACGAAAACGCTAATTTACGATTAAATAGAACTATCAGTAACCTTTTTGATTTAGATTTTTTTATCACATAGATTCATAGTCTTTTGATAATAGTTAAGGCGTTTTACTTGGCCATAGTGATAACGTCTACTTTTTAACCAAGAATTGGTTAAAAGACTCTTTTTCTATGTTTCTATGTGGTAAAATAAATACTGCAATTTTTTTGCAGGAAATTTTTATTATATAATATTTTTTAGTGCTTCTTTTTTGCTCAGC
>CANHEA010000141.1 GCA_947459635.1 Flavobacteriaceae bacterium
AAGGAGCCACATTTTCATCGACTTCAAAAATAGCTTTAAAAATATGCTCGTTTTCTATTTGTTGATGGCCCAAGCTTTGCGCCAACTGTTGCGATTGTTGAATCGCTTCTTGTGATTTGATAGTAAACTTATTAATGTTCATTGTAATTGGGGTTTAGTTGTTAGTTTTTAATAGTTAACTTTGGCCTGCAATCGTCAATTGTTATTCCATTGCAAGAATTACGACAAAGTGTCTGTAATCAAGGGTTTAGAAGCGACAAATTGACTTAAAACACGACAAAATGAGCATATTTTCATCGCTATTTGGAAGTTCAGAAAATCAGGAAGAGAAAACTTCGAAAATGGATTGGACTCCGTTGGAAGATTTGGGACAGTTGAATGAAATTATTTCACTTTCTTCTGAAAAACCTGTAGTCATTTTTAAACACAGTACACGTTGCAGCGTCAGCAGAATGGTATTGAAACAATTTGAAAATGAATTCGATTTGGAAGGAAAAGTAACGCCGTACTTTTTAGATCTACTAGAACATCGCGATGTTTCTAATGCTATAGCAGAACAATTTAAAGTGGTTCATCAATCTCCGCAATTGTTACTGATTAAGAATGGAATGTCGGTGTACGACGTGTCGCATAGCGCGATTGATGCAACCGAATTGGGTGCGAAAATCTAGACCCGCGTTAGGGATGGAAGCATTGTTTAAGCTCTTTTTGCTGAACACAGTGGTGCAAAAAAGCGAGTGCGGACAGCCCGACCTTTAGGAACGCCCAATAAAAAATTTAGAATTAGAAAATTATTTTCTTACGAACGGAGGCAAGAGTTTACTTGAAACCTCCCCAAAACCAATACGAACTTCGTTGTTTTTGCAAAAACCTTTCATGATCACGGTGTCGTTGTCGTTGATAAATTTGCGTTCACTTCCGTCTTTCATCAGGATTGGATTTTTGCCGTTCCAGGTGAGTTCTAGCATCGAGCCGAAGCTGTTGGGTGTTGGACCAGAAATCGTTCCAGAACCCATCATATCGCCAGAATTGACGCGGCATCCGTTAGAAGTGTGATGCGCCAACTGTTGACTCATCGACCAATACATATATTTGAAATTAGAGTTGGAGACAACCGTAGCTTCTGCATTTTCTGGTTCTATTTGCACTTCTAGATTGATATCGAAAGCGTATTTTCCTTTTTGTTGCAGATAGGGTAGTGGCGTTGGATCTTGCTTTGGTCCTTTGGTTCTGAACGGTTCTAAAGCATCCATGGTGACAATCCAAGGAGAAATAGACGTGGCGAAGTTCTTCGCGAGGAAAGGTCCAAGTGGCACGTATTCCCATTTTTGAATATCACGCGCGCTCCAATCGTTGAGCAACACCATTCCGAAAATATAATCTTCTGCTTCATGCACGGGAATGTTTTCGCCCATGATGTTGGCATCGGTGGTGATAAAACCCATTTCGAGTTCAAAATCGATGGAACGTGAAGGTCCAAATACTGGCGTAGCTTCGCCATTAGGCAAAGTTTGTCCCATTGGGCGATGCACTGGAATTCCAGATGGAACAATGGTTGAACTTCGACCATGGTAGCCCACCGGAATGTGAAGCCAGTTGGGCAATAAGGCATTATTAGGATCGCGGAACATGGTGCCCACATTGGTTGCATGTTCTTTGCTGGAATAGAAATCGGTGTAATCTCCAATGAGTACAGGCAATTGCATTTCGACTTCCTCGACTTTGAAAACAACTATTTCTTTGTGCTCCTCGTTGTCTCTTAATTTAGGATTGGTTGCATCAAAAAGTTCTGCAATTCTGTTGCGTACTAATCGCCAAGTTTTCTTACCGTCAGAAATAAAATCATTCAAGGTGTCTTGCATAAACATATCGTCGGTAAGTTCGATACCTTCAAAGTAATTTAACTGCTGAAGTGCTCCCAAGTCGATGGCGTAATCTCCAATTCTAGTTCCAATAGTAATAACATCATCTTTGGTAATAAAGACACCAAAGGGAATATTTTGGATCGGAAAATCAGAATCTTGTGTTACGTTTAACCAAGATTTTCGTTTGGGATTGTTGGCGCTGATTGGCATATTTACTGTTGATTTATTGTTGAAAATTCAGTTATCAAATATATCATTATATGTCAATTTAACAAACCGTTTTTGTAATTTTGGACAGTTTTTAACGAAAAAATATAAAATGCGACACGACACTACAATTTTCGATTTAATTGATGAAGAACAAGACCGTCAAATTCACGGAATAGAGCTTATCGCCTCAGAAAATTTTGTCAGCGATCAAGTGATGGAAGCTGCAGGATCTTGCTTGACGAACAAGTATGCAGAAGGTTATCCAGGCAAACGTTATTATGGTGGATGTGAAGTTGTGGATGTTGTTGAGCAAATTGCCATTGATCGTGCCAAAGAATTGTTTGGTGCGGAATACGCTAATGTGCAACCACATTCTGGATCTCAAGCTAACACTGCGGTTTACTTTGCTTGCTTGAAGCCAGGAGATAAGATTTTGGGTTTTGATTTATCGCATGGTGGACATTTGACGCACGGTTCTCCGGTAAACTTCTCTGGACGATTATACAATCCAGTGTTTTATGGAGTTGAAAAAGAAACAGGACAATTTGATTACGATAAAATTCAAGAAATAGCGACTCGTGAGCAACCTAAGATGATTGTTGCGGGAGCTTCAGCCTATTGTAGAGATATGGATTTTGCAAGATTCAGACAAATTGCAGATAGCGCGGGCGCTTTATTGCTAGCAGATATTTCGCATCCTGCGGGTTTAATTGCGAAAGGTTTGATGAATGATCCGATTCCACATTGTCATATTGTAACTACCACAACTCATAAGACATTGCGTGGACCAAGAGGCGGAATGATTTTGATGGGCAAAGATTTTGAAAATCCATGGGGATTAACAACGCCAAAAGGAGAAATCAAGATGATGTCTAATTTATTGGATATGGCGGTATTTCCTGGAAATCAAGGTGGGCCGTTGATGCATATTATCGCAGCTAAAGCTGTTGCGTTTGGAGAATGTCTTTCGGATGAATTTTTCCATTATTCGATGCAGGTTCAAAAGAATGCGAAAGCAATGGCGGCAGCATTTATGAAACGTGGCTACGACTTAATTTCAGGCGGAACGGACAATCACATGATGTTGATTGACCTAAGAAACAAAGGCATTACAGGTAAAGAAGCAGAAAATGCTTTGGTAAAAGCGGAGATAACGGTTAATAAAAACATGGTTCCTTTTGATGATAAATCACCGTTCATCACTTCTGGAATTCGTGTTGGTACGCCAGCAATCACCACACGTGGATTATTAGAAGAAGATATGGAAACGATAGTAGAATTAATCGATCGTGTCTTAATGAATCACACCAACGAAGAAATAATAGAGCAAGTTGCGGATGAAGTCAATGAGATGATGGGAGAACGCGCTATGTTTGTTTTCTAAACCAAAAATATCAAATAGCAATTTTGCGAATTTCACAGCTAGCATTAGTGTGAATTCGTGAAATTGTTTTTTAAAATAAGTACTATGTCAACTTTCAGATTGCAATTACCAACCGACCCAAGATGGGTTAATATTGTCGAAAAAAATATCGAAGAAATTCTGTCCGATCATGCTTGGTGCGAGCAAAAAGCGGCTTCCAATGCGATTACCATCATTACAATTAATTCTGAATATCCCGATTTGGTAACAGATATGTTAGAATTGGCGAAAGAAGAAATGGAGCATTTTCAGATGGTGCATGACATTATCAAGAAACGAGGTTTAAAATTAGCACGTGAGCGCAAAGACGA
The DNA here is from genome assembly GCA_947459635.1 of Flavobacteriaceae bacterium. GTDB lineage: Bacteria > Bacteroidota > Bacteroidia > Flavobacteriales > Flavobacteriaceae > Flavobacterium. The sequence continues at coordinate 3,810 of CANHEA010000141.1, forward strand.
ATACGTGGGAGAACTAGCGCAATACATGAAAAAGAGCAATACGGGAAGCCGGGTTTCAGGTTTTGTCGA
>CANHEA010000142.1 GCA_947459635.1 Flavobacteriaceae bacterium
ATTAATATTGATAAAGTAGAAAGGTTTAATAGTAAGTTTGCCGAAATTGGCATAACAAAAATACCATTGAGTCGAAACAAGAAAGAAGATCTTGTTCGTGCTTTAGCAATCGCTTAATAAAAATCAACATTCACAGCAACCTTAAGTGCTCTGAATTGCGAAATACTCTCAAAACTATCCAGAATTTTCTGGATAGTTTTTTTTATACCTACTAACGATTGATCCGCAGGGATTTTTACTAAAATTGTTCTAATGTACTCGTTACGAATTTTACTAATTACAGGTTCTTCCGGACCAAGAACCGGCAATTTTAGATGCTGTCGCAGTACTTCATTCAACCATTCCGCTCCCTGTTTGAGTTTATCATAATCACGGTGCTTCATGGTTATTTTGATTAATCGATAGAACGGCGGGTAGTTGTATAGCAATCGTTCTTGCAACTGCTCTTTATACATTCCAGCATAGTCATTCTTCGTGATCTGCAAAATTGTAGGATGATTTGGATTATAGGTTTGTATGATTACTTTCCCTCTTTTTCCGGATCTTCCAGATCTGCCTGCAACTTGTGTCAACATTTGAAAAGTTCGCTCGAACGCTCTGAAATCTGGATGATATAGCATATTATCCGCGTTCATAACGCCGACCAAGCTAACGTTATCAAAATCCAGACCTTTCGCTAACATCTGAGTTCCTACCAAAATATCAAATTCCCTATTTTTGAAACCATCTATTATTTTGTCAAAACCAAATTTTCCTCTAGTTGTATCTTGATCCATTCTTCCAATTTTAGCATTTGGAAATAAGTCAACTAATTCTTGCTGAATTTGCTCAGTTCCAAATCCCTTAGTAGATAAGTGAACACTTGAACAACTATAACAATGGGTTTGATTTGCAGTTGAATAACCGCAATAATGACATCTCAGTTGGTTTTTTGCCTTATGATATGTCAAACTAACATCGCATTGAATGCACTGTGGTATATGTCCACAGGTCATGCATTCAACAATAGGAGAAAAACCTCTACGATTTTGAAAAAGGATTACCTGCTCATTCAACGAAACAGCATTGGTAATTTCATCAATGAGAATATCACTAAAATGTCCCGTCATTTTTTTTCTAAAATATTTGTCTTTCAGATCAACGAGTTCAATTTCCGGCAATTGGATATTCTTATATCGCTCGGAAATTTCAACCAAACCATATTTATTGGATGCTGCATTATAGTAAGATTCCAGACTTGGCGTCGCCGACCCCAACAAGACCTTTGCTTTTTGTTTACTTGCTAAGACAATCGCAGCGTCTCGTGCGTGATAGCGCGGCGCAGGATCTTGTTGTTTGAACGTTGTCTCGTGTTCTTCATCTATGACAATTAAACCTAAATTTGAAAACGGTAAGAACAGCGCCGACCTTGCTCCTATTACAATTTGCGCTTTTTCCGAAGTCAATTGGACTTGTTTCCAAACTTCTACCCTTTCGTTATTGCTATATTTAGAATGAAACACTGCTACCTTATTTCCAAAATGCAATCGCAGTCGATCTAACAATTGTGTAGTCAGACCAATTTCCGGCAACAAGTACAACACTTGTTTTTCTTCTCGTAAGTAATCTTCAATCAATTTGATGTAAATCTCAGTCTTACCACTAGAAGTAACGCCATGCAAAAGACAAACTTCCTTTTCTTTTAGATTTAATTGAATCTCTTCGAAGGCTTGCTGTTGAATTGTACTCAACTCTAATTTCTCGGCACTAATCAAACCTTCATAGTTGACTCGATCCTGTTGTACAAAATACGCCTCAAAAACATTCTTATCGATTAACGACTTCAAAGTTGCTGCAGAAGATTTCGATGTTTCGAGCAGTAACTTAACAGGAATTGGCGTTTTATCGATTGCCTGTAGCTGAAAATACTGCAAAATAATTTCAGATTGCTTTGCTCCTTTTAAAGATTGAAGCAAATTACTTAATTGAATTTCAGAAGAATAATCCTTATGTAAGCGAACATATCGAACTTGCTTCGGTTTATAGCTTTCTACGATTTCTTCTTTTACTGTTAAGACATTCTTATCAATTAGTTTTTGAATAATCGGAAAGACATTTTTCCTGTTCAAAATGGCAATGATATCAGCAATTCGAAGTGAAGATTGATGTTGTAGCGCTTCAAATACCATAAATTCATCATCTGACAATAACGATTCATCTACAAATTCCGCATTTTTTTGAGTGATAATAGTTTCACTTTCGAGCAATAAAGCACTAGGCATTGCGCCGCGATAAACTTCACCAATTGCGCACATATAGTAGGACGCAATCCATTGCCAATGCGCAATTTGGATGTTATTTACAATAGGGACTTCATCAATAATTTGATGAATCTCTTTAGCCTGATAGGTTGTGGGTTGATTTTGATGGGTTTCAAGAACTAGTGCGGTGTATATTTTACTTTTTCCAAAAGGGACGGTCACTCGCATACCTTTTCGTATAAAATAATACTCTGCTTCCGAAACACTATAGGTAAAGGTCTTGGATAAAGAAAGAGGCAAAATTACTTCGGCAAAGAATGGCATCAAACAGGATTTATTGGTTAAAGTAGGGTAAATTTAAGATTTAACTCGTTCCCAAAATTGCGTTCTTCCCAAAAGATTAATACCAATAAAACCTCTAACTTTCAATTTATCTTTTGTCTCAAGAGATAGATTGCATTTATAAATTTTCCCATGCTTGGGATCAAGAATTTTACCGTCGGAATAATCGCCATCTTTTTCCTTTCTTAGTCCCTTAAGAACAACAAGTCCAATAATAGGCTTATTTCTATCTTCTCCGTCACATTTCTCGCATTTTGGATTCTTTGCTTTAGAATTTAGTAACTCGACGATTCTTCCATGAATTCTATTATGTTTTTCAAAGATTTCTATCACCGAGGTGGGCTTTCCTGTTTCATCATCAATCGTGCGCCATCTACCCAAAACACTGTGTGATTGAGCTTCCGAATGATTTGTCACAAAAACCAAAAAACAAAGAAAAAAGAATTTATTCATGAGACTTGTGTCTTTTCAGTTTATTAATTGCTGCGTCTAATTCAAAACCTAATAACAAAATCATACAGTTAATCCAAATGTAAAACATCATAATCAACAATGTACCTATAGATCCGTATAACTGATTGTATTTAGAAAACTTGATGACCCAAATTCCAAAAACATAGGATGATAATATAATTAAGATGGTTGTAAATACTGAACCAATAGAAATAAATGATCGGTTTTTGTCATGTTTGACACCAAATCTAAACAAGATTGAAGTTGTAATTAAGATCATCAAAATTACGAATGCATACCTACCTAAAATGATTAAAGGAATGCGGTCACTTAATACATCTTGAATAATCGTTTTTTGTATAAACACCTCAAAAACAACGATCATAGCGACAGTTACAAGAAGTAAAAAGGAAAGTATTAGTGAGATTCCCAGTGCTACAAAATACTGGCTAAAAAAGCCTCTTTTGATAATGATGTGATGCGATGTTTCAAACCCACCTAAAATTGCATTCAATCCATTCGCCATCAAAAAAATTGCCATTATAAATCCAGACGATAACAATCCCGAATGACTATTATTGAGGATATCATTAATAATTGCCGCGATGGCATCATAAGTGTTAGGTGGCACGCTTTCAGATACGAAGTTTAGAAAGTCTTGCTGAA
>CANHEA010000143.1 GCA_947459635.1 Flavobacteriaceae bacterium
GCTTATTTTAAGTTTATTTAGATATTATGCTCTATTTTGAAATTTACTATTAAAATTCAAGGGGTAAAATGAAAATTATGTAAAAATTTACAACAAGTATGGTTTTATTTAAGGGGTAATTTCTAAAATATTTATTTTTGCTTCGATTACTAAATCTACATTATGAGAAAGATTATCTTAAGTATCATCCTGATATTGTTGTTGATTGTTACCCTTTTTTCAAATTTGATATTTGACCAAGCGTCAGCCATCACTACAACAACACATTTCGATACTGGCGACACCAGTTGGATGTTAGTCGCAACAGCATTGGTATTATTGATGACTCCAGGGCTCGGTTTTTTTTACGGCGGGATGGTCGGCAAAAAAAATGTAATAAGTACAATGTTACAGAGTTTTATGGCGATGGTGATTGTCTCTCTTTTGTGGGTGGTTATTGGTTTTGGTTTGTCGTTCGGGCCAAGTATTGGCGGTGTGATTGGCAACCCGATTCCGTATTTGTTTTTTCAAAATGTAGGCGTCAACACCTCGTGGAGTCTAGCGCCAACAATTCCTTTTCTTTTGTTTGCATTATTTCAAGCGAAGTTCGCCATTATCACACCAGCTTTAGTCACTGGCGCTTTTGCCGAACGCATTCGTTTTTGGGCTTATTTGTTATTTATGGTGCTTTTTATATTGGTCGTCTATGCTCCTTTAGCGCATTGCACTTGGCATCCGGATGGACTGTTATTTAAACTTGGTGTGTTGGATTTTGCGGGCGGAACTGTGGTGCACATGAGCGCGGGTTGGGCGGCTTTGGCAGGTGCCATATTTTTAGGAAAACGAAAAGTACAAAAAGTAGCACCAGCACGAATTACCTATGTTTTGCTAGGAACAGGATTGCTTTGGTTTGGTTGGTTTGGATTTAATGCAGGATCGGCGATGGGTGCGAATGGTTTGGCTGTGCAAGCTTTAGCCACGACCACTGTGGCAGCCGCAGCAGCGTCGATGGCGTGGGTGTTTTTAGATAAAATTATGGGACATAAGATCTCGGCGATGGGTGCATGTATTGGCGCCGTGGTAGGTTTAGTCGCTATTACGCCAGCAGCGGGTTATGTTAGTATTCCACATAGTATTTTTATAGGAATTGTGAGTAGTATCATCAGTAATTATGTGGTGATTAAATTCCCAAAAGGTAAGATTGATGATGCGTTGGATGTCTTCGGATGTCACGGTGTTGGCGGTATGACTGGCATGTTGCTTACTGGTGTTTTTGCTTCTAAATCAGTCAATCCGGCGGTAGTTGATCAAGGATTGATTTTTGGCGAAACCACTTTGTTTGTGCATCAACTAACGGCTTTGATTTGCGTTTCTATTTTTGCTTTTACCGCTTCGTACGCTTTGTTCTTTATCGTCAACAAAATTACGCCGTTGCGCGTGAGTGAGGAGAAAGAGGAATTGGGATTAGATATTACACAGCACGGGGAGTTTTTGTAAAAGGCCATCGCGCCTGCTCGCTCCATTGCTAAATTTGTTTACTAAATATTTTTTTTACGCTCGTCCGCGTGAGTGATGGCAGTGGCATCCTTTTTTGAGGAACGAAAAAAAGATAAAACGGACAGCACGACCCTTGTGGTCACGCCCAAAATTAATCCCACAATTTTCAACGTTACTTCAGATTATTAATTATTTTTGTTGCCTACCATTTACTTAATTTCTTGATGCAAGAATCGAAAAAAATTGCTGTTGTAGGTTCCGGTTTAGTAGGTTCGCTGTTGGCTATTTATCTCAAAAAAGCGGGACATACGGTGCACGTTTTTGATCGGAGTCCAGACATCAGAAATATCGAATTTTCAGGGCGATCGATCAATTTGGTTATGTCGGATCGCGGATGGAAAACGCTGCAAGATATTGGCTTGGATGATGAAATTCGCCAAATTGGAATTCCAGTCGATAAGCGTGCAATTCACTTAGTAGACAATTCCCTGAATTACCAGTATTACGGCAAAGAAGGCGAGGCAATTTTCTCGTTGTCACGTGGTATTTTGAATCGAAAGATGATTGATTTGGCGGAAGCTGCTGGAGTAGAATTTTTCTTCGAACATAAGATTTGGGATGTCACTTTAAGCGATGCCACTTTGCACATTGGCGAGACCGAAAGAGGCGAGTGGGAGGAACTGCAATACGATTTGGTTTTTGGTTCCGATGGCGCTTTTTCGAGAGTACGACACCGAATGCAACGCCAAAGCATGTTCAATTATTCGCAAGAGTTTTTGAAAATTGGCTACAAAGAATTGCATATTCCGGCGAATGAAGATGGCTCGCACAAACTAGATAAGAATTCACTTCACATTTGGCCGAGAGGCGATTATATGTTGATGGCTTTGGCCAATACAGATGGCAGTTTTACATGCACGTTGTTTATGCCGCACGAAGGCGCCAATTCCTTTGATAATCTAAAAGATAAAGACACTTTAGAAGCCTATTTCGCGGAACATTTTCCCGATACCGCTGCGGTGATTCCGGATTTGGTGGAAGATTTCTTTAAAAATCCAACAAGTTATTTGGTAACGATGAAGTGTTTTCCGTGGACGTTTGAAGACAAAGTCGCTTTGATTGGCGATGCCTGTCATGCGATTGTGCCGTTTTACGGACAAGGGATGAATGCCGGATTTGAAGACATCACCGTGCTCAACGAAATGATGACCTTGCACGAAAATGATTGGGAAAAGATTTTTACCGAATATGAAAAGTCACGCAAACCCAATGCCGATGCGATTGCCGAATTATCGTACCGCAATTTTATGGAGATGAGTACCAAGACTGCCGATGCAAAATTCCTACTGCAGAAGAAAATCGAGAAGTGGTTTTCCGAAAAACATCCCGACAAATGGTTGCCGTTGTATAGTCGAGTGACGTTTAGTTTGCGCCCGTATTCCGAAGCGTTGGCGTTAGGGAATCAGCAAAATGCGATTATGGATCAAGTGATGCAATTGCCACACATTGAAAACATTTGGAATTCGGAAATTGTAGAAAATAAGATTTTGGAATTGTTGGGGTAGTTTACCGCAAAGCGCGCAAAGAATTTTTGATTATGGAGCGCAAGGTTCGCAATGTATTTCAATTTTTTTTAGGAGCTTGTTCCAGCTGTCCATTATATCTTTTGTGCCACCCGAGCCTTGGTGAACTTACGACGTAAACTCCGGCACAAAAGGATGCCATTTCCATCTGGGCTAGGGCATTATCTTAACTTTGCGTCTCTGCGTCTTTACTTCGTCAGTTCGCTGCGCTCGTGTGCGAGATTTACCTTTCAACTCCTGTTTATGCAGCCTCTTAGCTTTGCGTTCCTTGCGTAAACCTTAGCGCACTTTGCGGTAAAATCACTCCTCCCGATGCACCTTATTAAAATCAAAAGCAGGATTGCAAATGGCAATATATTCGCACGGTTCTTCAAACGGATTGGAATATTGCACGCGCGTGTTTTTCTGGATGTGAATGGATTGCCCTTTTTCTAAAATCACGACCTCGTCTTCAATAATAAATTGCTTTTTCCCCGAAATGATATAGGTATATTCATCAAATTCGGGCGTTTGAAAAGGTTCACTCCAATGCGGCGGTGCAATCATGTGCGCGATGGA
>CANHEA010000144.1 GCA_947459635.1 Flavobacteriaceae bacterium
ATCAACGTAGGTATTTCGGTATCTCGTGTGGGTGGTAACGCTCAGATTAAATCGATGAAAAAAGTAGCAGGTACGTTAAAACTAGATCAAGCACAATTCCGTGAATTGGAAGCGTTTGCGAAATTTGGTTCTGACTTAGATGCTGTTACCTTAAACGTAATCGAAAAAGGAAAACGAAATGTGGAGATCCTTAAACAAGGATTAAACAGCCCTTACACCGTTGAAAACCAAGTTGCTATTATCTACGCAGGTTCTAAAAACTTGTTGAGAAACGTGCCAGTAAATAAAGTAAAAGAATTCGAAAAAGACTTCTTAGATTACTTAAACAACAAACACAGAGCGACATTAGACGCTTTAAAAGCGGGTAAATTAGATGATAGTATTACAGATATTATCGAAAACGCAGCTAAAGAAATTTCAGCAAAATATAACTAATTAAATAATTTGAAGATTTGAATATTTGATGATGGCGCGCCCATTTTCAAATTTTCAAATCGGACAATTTTCAAATTAATATGGCAAACTTAAAGGAAATCCGTAATAGAATTACTTCCGTTTCATCTACGATGCAAATCACATCGGCGATGAAAATGGTTTCTGCCGCAAAGCTAAAAAAAGCGCAAGATGCCATTACAGCAATGCGACCTTATGCCGAGAAATTAACGGAATTATTGCAAAATCTTTCCTCTACTTTAGATGGCGACACCGGTGGAGAATTTACCAAGCAAAGGGAAATCAAAAAAGTTTTAGTGATTGCTATAACTTCTAACAGAGGATTGTGCGGCGCTTTTAATACCAATGTTATCAAAGAGGTAAAAAGCAGAGCTGAACTATACGCAGGTAAACAAGTAGATGTTTTTGCTATCGGAAAAAAAGGGAATGACATCTTAAAGAAAACACTTACGATTGCTGACAATCAAAGTGGTATTTTCGATAATTTGACTTTTGATAACGTAGCAGGCATCGCTGACAGCCTTACCGCGAAATTTATTTCTGGAGAGTACGACAAAATCGAGTTGGTCTACAATCAGTTTAAGAATGCCGCTACGCAAATTATTCAAACTGAACAATTTTTGCCTTTAGCACCAATTGTATCTGATACCGTTTCAACAGCAGGCGACTATATTTTTGAGCCATCAAAAGAAGAAATTGTGTTGACCTTGATTCCAAAATCATTGAAAACACAATTGTACAAAGCCATCAGAGATTCATTCGCTTCTGAGCACGGTGCGCGTATGACCGCAATGCACAAAGCAACGGACAACGCAACAGAATTAAGAGATCAATTGAAATTAACCTACAACAAAGCACGTCAAGCTGCTATTACAAACGAAATTCTAGAAATCGTTGGTGGTGCGGAAGCTTTGAAAGGCTAATTGCAATCAAACAAAATATTTTAAGAGCTGACGATTGTCGGCTCTTTTTATTTAATTTTATATCAAACTAAATCCAAGCACTTGAAAGTAAAAGAACTTCATGATATCAAGGAAATGCTTACTCACTTTGATGTCATTCAATTTTTGTATCCCAAAATTGCCTTCGAAATCTACGAATCACACCTCAAGCAAATGATTCCACACAACTACGCGCAACTTGCCGTTTTTGAAGGAGAAAAGTGTGTTGGTCTCACCGGTTTTTGGATTGGTACTAAATTATGGTCTGGGAAATACATCGAAATTGACAACTTTATCGTGCATCCAGACCATCGCAAAAAAGGAGTCGCCAAAGCAATGACCGATTATTTGGATCAAAAAGCCAAAGATCTCAATTGCACGATGATTGTATTAGATGCATTTACCGGCAACTTCAAAGCGCATCGGTTTTACTACAATCAAGGATACAGCCCAAAAGGATTTCATTTTGTGAAAATAATCGATGAAAAAGGAATGGCATAAGAATCCAGTACAAATTATGTCCACTTAACGCAAACAAATCCTTATTTTTGTTTAACAACTAATAGCATAACCTTTGGGATTGTATAAGAATCTTTTCAAGCAAACTGCCATCTACGGACTAGCCACCGTGTTGCCGCGTATGTTTAGTTTTCTATTGGTTCCGATCTATACCGATTTGTTACCCAAAGCAGCCTACGGAAAAGTTTCCATCATTTTTTCCTGGATGATTTTTTTCAATGTCATCCTAGCTTACGGAATGGAAACCGCATTCTTCCGCTTCTACAACAAAGAATCTGATAAAAACAGCGTCGTAGAGACTACCACAGTTTCTATCTTTTGGTCGACACTTGCCTTCCTGTTCTTTTCGCTCTTATTTCGAAATACGCTAGCCAATTGGTCTGGGATAGACACACAATATATCACCTACACCATCTGGATTTTGGTTCTAGATGCACTCGTAATTATACCATTTTCAAGTCTTCGTGCCAACCAACGGCCACTTTTTTATGCGGCTATCAAGATTGGAAATGTAGTAATTAATCTACTATTGAACCTGTTCTTTTTGCTCGTCTTGCCTAGCATAGCGAATGCCAATCCAAACGGATTTTTAGCAACGTTTTATTTCGAGAACTTCCAAATCGGATACATATTCATCTCCAATATCATCGCAAGTTTACTGACGTTCGTGGTGCTGTCTCCCAATTATCTTAAAATCAAATGGCATTTCAATTTTGAACTATGGAAAAGAATGATGCGTTACGGACTGCCTATTCTCGTAGCTGGAATTGCATTCGCCATCAACGAACAATTCGACAAAATTCTCTTGGGTAAATTGTTGCCAGCAGACATTGCCGATTCCGAAGTCGGTGTCTATTCTGCCTGCTACAAACTCGGACTATTCATGGTACTTTTCAGAACAGCCTATACACTTGGAATTGAACCGTTCTTTTTCAGCCACGCGGACAAAGAGAACGCGTCTCAAACCTACGCCACCGTCACCAAGTATTTTGTCATTTTTGGCTCCTTTATTCTGCTGTCGGTGATCGTTTTTGCTGACATTCTGAAAGTATTGATGATTCGCGACGAATCCTACTGGGAAGCCATGAAAGTCGTCCCGCTCATCATCCTCGCCAATTTCTTTCTCGGGATTTACACCAACCTTTCCGTCTGGTACAAACTCATCGATAAAACACACATCGGCGCTTATATTTCAATCGTCGGCGCGGCAATCACACTAGTTTTAAACTTCCTACTCATTCCAAAATTCAGCTACTACGGATCCGCCATCGCAACCATCGCAGCTTACGGAAGTATGATGCTGATTTCCTATGTGATGGGCAACAAATATTATCCAATTCCCTATGATAAAAAGAAAATCGGAGGTTACTTAGGATTGTCAATCGCATTTTCAATTCTATCCTTTTACTTTTTTAGAGAGAATTATTTTATCGGAGCAACTTTGCTAATGGTCTATCTATATTTCATCTACCACAACGAAAAAGAAACATTAC
>CANHEA010000145.1 GCA_947459635.1 Flavobacteriaceae bacterium
AAGAAAAAATTTTGTATTCTATTCTTATTATGTGTTGGATTTATTCACGGGCAAACCACTAGAAAATACTCCAACGAGTTTATGAATATTGGTGTCGACGCGGCAGCTCTTGGAATGGCCAACGCTGTGACCGCTTCGACTCATGATGTCAACTCTGGATATTGGAATCCCGCTGGTCTAATTGGAATTGAAGGTGGTCAAGTTGCTTTAATGCATGCTAGTTATTTTGCCAATATTGCTCAGTATGATTATGCCGCATACGCAAAACCTATAGATGATAAGAGTGCATGGGGAATTTCCATGATTCGTTTTGGCGTCGATGACATCCTTAACACCACAGAATTAATTGATGATCAAGGAAATATTGATTTTAATAGAGTAACTAAATTTTCTACCGCTGATTACGGATTTACATTTTCCTACGCCAGAAAATTACCGTTAGACGGATTACAGTATGGTGTAAATGCCAAAGTTATTCGTAGAATTATCGGAAAGTTTGCCAATTCATGGGGATTCGGCTTTGACGTTGGATTTAAATTTGAAAGAAACAAATGGGATGTTGGATTAATGCTGCGAGACATTACGACGACATACAATATCTGGAATATTGATGAAGATGAATATGCCAAAATTAAAAATGCGGTTGACGGTCAAAATCAAGATAAGCCGGAAAGCACCGAAATCACTTTGCCCAAAGCCCAATTGGGAATCTCAAGAAAATTTGAATACGACCACGATTATACCTTTCTACCAGCCATCAATTTAAATATGGAATTTGCAAAAACGAACGATATTATTGCCTCTGATTTCGTTAGTGTTGCACCAGCGGTGGGCTTTGAATTCGGCTACACTGACTTAGTGTTTTTGAGAACAGGATTTGGCAATTTTCAAAATATCACACAAATTGACAATACTACAAAGTTGAGTTTTCAACCTAATGTTGGACTAGGATTTAAATATAAAGGAATCCAAATTGATTATGCTTTAACCGATCTTGGTAACCAAAGCGCAGCGCTATATTCAAATATTTTCTCACTGAAAGTCGATTTAGGTATTTTTAAGTAGGATGAAACAACTCATTCAAAAACCACTTTTCCTAGCGGTACTTTCGGGTCTCATGCTAGCATTGAGTTGGCCAACTTACGGATTTCCTTTATTGATATTCTTTGCCTTTATTCCGTTACTATTTGCTGAAAAAAAATTACGAGAAAAAAGTCCAAAGGTTAAATTTAGACTCTTAATCCACGCCTATTGCACTTTTGTCATTTGGAATGCCGTAACGACTTGGTGGCTCTACTATGCCTCAGGTTTTGGGATGTTTTTTGCGGTACTAGTCAACGCGCTATTGATGAGTATTTTGTTTCTGCTTTATCATTTAGTTGCCAAAAGAAATTCACAAAAGCTGAGCTTACTGTTCCTTCTATTTCTATGGATTAGTTTTGAGAAATTTCACTTGATATGGGATTTTTCATGGCCTTGGTTAAACTTGGGACATGTTTTTGCCGACTTTCCGCAGTGGATACAATGGTATGAATTTACTGGTGCTTTCGGTGGTTCTTTGTGGGTTTTGACAATAAATTTCATTGGCTTCTATCTGCTTTCTAAAAAGGAAACAACCTCAATTCAAGAAATCATCAAAGTAATTTTTCCTCGACTTGCTTTATTAATTGCCATTCCAATAATTGTTTCATTGTGGATGTTTAGCAACTATGAAATCAAAGGAAAAACAAAAGAAGTAATTGTCCTGCAGCCCAATGTTGATCCTTATACTGAAAAATATGACACCCCAAATTTTGCCATTACAAAAGGACTCTTACAGCAGGCAGATTCATTAGTTACCGCGAATACGGAATTTATCATTGCTCCAGAAACGGTATTAGCAGAAAGTGTTCCTTTTGATCAATTTTATAATTCTCCCAGTCGCTACCTCATGATAAACTATTTGCGAGCGCATCCTAAAGCACAGCTCTTGTGGGGAATTGACACTTACAATTTTATATATGACAAAGAGAATACGTCTGCCTCCTCAAATGTATTCAGAGATGGAATTTGGGTTGATTTTTACAACGCCGCTTTGTTCATAAACAATCATCCAGACTTCCAAAAATACTACAAATCAAAGTTGGTGGTAGGCATTGAAAACTTACCATATAAAAGTATTTTGGAGCCATTACTCGGCAATGTGATGTTAGATTTAGGCGGTACAATTTCGACAAAAACTACGCAAGAAAACCGCAGTGTTTTTATTGCAAATGACGGAACAAAGGTAGCTCCCATTATTTGCTATGAATCTGTTTATGGCGAATATGTGACAGAGTACGTGCAGCATGGCGCACAGTTTTTGGCAATTATTACCAATGATGCTTGGTGGAACAAATCACAAGGTCACAAACAACATTTGACCTTTGCAATCATGCGCGCGATTGAAACCAGAAGAGATATTGCAAGAAGTGCAAATACCGGAATTTCCGCTTTTATTAACCAAAAAGGTGAAATCGTATCACGCACAAATTACGGGGAGAAGAAAGCATTACAGGGAAAAGTGCATCTCAATAATAAAATGACTTTTTATGTTCGGAATGGTGATTATATAGCGTATTTTGCTGTGTTCTTTTTAGTACTTTTAAGTATTTATGTACTATTTAAGAAAGTAAGTCGATAACACTATTGACCGCGATAGAATAAAACAGTACTAAAAGTCTTCAGTACAATATTGATGTCAAGAAATATACTGCGATGTTTGATATAGTACAAATCGTACTGCAATTTAATCAAGCTATCGTCAATAGTTTCACCATAGGAGTAATTGACTTGAGCCCAGCCTGTCAAACCTGGTTTGATAACGTGGCGTGTTTCGTAAAAAGGCATCTCTTCTGCAATTTCGCGAACAAAAACGGGTCGCTCCGGACGCGGTCCAATGACACCCATTTCTCCTTTGAGTATATTAAAAAACTGGGGTATTTCGTCGATACGGGTTTTTCTTAAGAATTTTCCAAATGCGGTGATCCTTGAATCATTAATTGTGGTAAATACAGCGCCATTAGACTCCGCATTTTTAACCATTGTTCTTAATTTTAAAATCCTAAATGGAATTCCATTTTTTCCGATTCTTTCTTGGGTATAGAAAAATTTTCCTTGATTACCGAGCAGGTTTCCGAGCAGAATTAAAGGCGAAATTACCAAGCCAATAACTAATCCAATTATTGAAATCACAATTTCCAATACTCGAACAATCAAAAGGTATAATTGATTTTGATTGCTTCTGCTAAAAGGGAAATACCTATAAAAATCTCGTGCTACGTATTGCACTGGAATTCTGTTCGTTATTGATTCATATACTTGGGTATATTCGCGTATCACGTAGCCATTTTCGAGAAGATGAATGAGTTGATTATACA
>CANHEA010000146.1 GCA_947459635.1 Flavobacteriaceae bacterium
GATTTGATTACGCCAAGTTTGGAAAATATTTTAACTCACATCAATCGTTAATTATCAAATAAAAAAATGAATACATTAATAGCTATAATAGGATTAGGTGTTTTATGCCTTTTATTTGAAATTCTTAATTTAAGAAAAGCACTGATTCCTATCACAGTTTTAGGATTACTAGGCGTTCTTGGATTGACGATTTCTGAGTTCAACACACCCGGAAGTTTTTACAGCAACATGATAATGGTGAATAAATTTTCTGTTGCTTTTTCAAGTTTGTTTATTGTATTGACCATTTTCCTAGTGACTTTGAGTCATAACTTCTACGAAAATCACCCAACCAAACTATCTGACTATGTGGCTATCAAGGTTTTCCTATTGTCAGGTGCAGTTGCCATGGTTTCGTTTGGCAATTTGGCGATGTTCTTTTTAGGCATTGAAGTGCTCTCGATTTCTTTATACATTTTAGCAGCAAGCAGTCGAATGAATCTGAAAAGTAACGAAGCTGGAATGAAATATTTCTTGATGGGATCATTTGCTTCTGGAATTATCTTATTCGGAATTTGTATGATTTATGGCGCAATGGGCACATTTGATGTTGTAGAAATATCAGAATTGTCTAGATCTGCCGAATTGCCGGTTTGGTTCCCAATAGGAATTATATTGCTAACCATTGGCATGTTTTTCAAAATCGCAGCTGTGCCTTTCCATTTTTGGGCACCAGATGTCTATGAAGGTTCACCAGCGCTAACTACTGCAACGATGAGTACATTGGCAAAAGTGGTAGCGATGGCAACGCTATTTAAATTACTTACAGCAATGAATGCCGAAATATCCTATCAATATCAAATTGTTGTGGTGATCGTTTCTATTGCGTCGATGACCGTTGGAAACATCATGGCATTGAAGCAAGCTAACGTAAAACGTATGTTGGCTTTTTCAGGAATTTCACACGCTGGATTTATGTTGATGACGCTACTGAGTACAGCTACTTCAGCAAGCAGTTTGTTATACTATGCAACCGCTTATTCTTTAGCTGGAATTGCCGCATTTGCAGTAATCTTATACGTTTGTAAGAATCAAGACAATGAGGATATTGCCAACTTCCATGGATTGGGAAAAACAAATCCACTATTAGCTGCTGTGTTGACAGGGGCATTGTTGTCAATGGCTGGAATTCCAGTTTTTGCTGGATTCTTTGCGAAACTGAATTTATTTAGTCAAACCATCCAGGCTGGCTATTTAGTTTTGGTCATTGCCGCTGTTATTAATTCGATTATCAGCGTGGGTTATTACTTTAAATTGATTCTGGCGATGTATACGAAAGAGCCTAGTGAAAATAGAACTGCAACTCCGATCTTGATTTACGGTGTCGCTGTGATTGCGATTTTGTTAAACCTAGCCATTGGATTGTTTCCTTCTTTAGTGATGGATTTGTTAAGCTAATCAAACAAAAAGATATTAAAAAAACCACCGATTGAACCGGTGGTTTTTTTATGCTTCCAATTTGTCAAAGAGCCCTAGCCCAGATGGCAACGGCATCCTTTTTAATAAAAAATCCAGCTTATTAGAAGCTGGATTTTTTATTAAAAAGATATAGTGAACAGCTGGAAATAGCTCCTAAAACTATTTCAAAATTAATTTCTTATCGACTCTTATCGAATTCACTTCCACGGAAACAATATAAACTCCACTTGGCAATGTCGACGTATCGATTGTGTTTGCGCTACTTACTTGACCAGCGCTTACGATGGAACCTTGCATGTTGACTATTTGGAAATTCGATTTCGCTACATTTTTTGAAAACAGGATAGCTTTCGCCGCAAGATCTTGATAAATTACCAAATCATTCGTAGTGAACGCAGCGGCACTTAATTGTCCATATTTTCGTGCTGAATAGTCAAAATTATTGCACTCAATTTCTATGACATTTTCACCTGGTAAAGTACGTGTTTCATAGGTGTTCGTTTCGATATCATACAAATACAATTTAGGAGTAGTAAATGCTATATCATAGGCCACAAAAAGGAGCTTTTTCGTGTTTTGATCAAAAGTTCTGTTATAAAATTGATAGCCTCCAATCGTATCGAGCGTATTCACGACTGCAATTGCACCACTTGCTGGATCGAGATTTCCTACGACAAAAGTACTTGATTGTGTTTGTGGATTGTAAGAGGAATAAATGCAGTAAATACTATTGGTTTCGTTACTAAATTCTAACCCGATATTGCCCGTAATTGGCAAACCTGTAAGAAACGTTTCGGTGTAAGTAAATTCAGTCGCATTTACAGAAACTGCTACTAATTTCTTTCCTTCGTTGTCCTGCATCACGAAATAGTAAGTTCCGGTATTCGAATCAAAGCAAGAACCATCGGGAAAGAAACTGGTATTGGGTGCGAAGTTGAATGTTCCAATTATTGATAGCTGATTGGTTTCGGGATCATATTTGTTTAACTCCACTTCATTCTGATTGTTCCCATCGTAGTTGTATACGAAACCAGTTTGCATATCGCATTCAGCAGAACCGTTGAAAAAACTTGTCGCCTCATTAAAGTTGGTGGTTTGCGTATTAGCATTGTATCTAAAAATTCCTGAAGCACCATCGTTTTGAGTGACTCTTGTGATGTAGTCTCCTGTGGTGGCATTAAAAATGGAAGTGCCGACAAGAATGCTTGTGACGTTGCTGGAAGTTGCGTCAAAGGTTTCAGGTGTATCAACATTCCATTTGATAACGTCACTGGTCTGCGACTGACCGTTATATTTAAAGGCAATCAAATTAATTTGATCTTCTTGCGCTTTTGACGTAATGACTGTAAACAGACTTAGGAATAAGATTATTACAAATGTATTTTTTGCTTTCATGACACCTTTTTTATGCTAATTTATTTATTTTAAGCAGATTATAAATAAAACAAACGTTAAAATAGTCTCAACGAATGATATGTCCGAATTTAGATTTTAAGGAAGTCAATAATAGAAATTAACTCAGAGAACTAAGCTACAAAAAACAAAAAGAGGAGTCGATCATTTTTAAAAGTACTATCAAAATAAAAAGCCTCCCTTGACAAAGGAGGCTTTCTGTTGAGTAATTAACCATGCTTATAAAAAACTATGCGATATTAGAAGCGTATTGAGACGCTCTTTTCAAAAACGTTTTGATTAACAATCTACTTGGAGCAACTCCTGAAGTCATCATTTGTTTTTTTGGAGTAGATTCTTTAGTGATGTTTTCGTTAGTTGTTTGTTTTGTTCCCATAAACCAAGA
>CANHEA010000147.1 GCA_947459635.1 Flavobacteriaceae bacterium
AAATGGATTACTTGTAGTATTAAGAAAAAAATAAACCATTGAGATAAAGTCATAATTTCTATTTTTTGATTTTTGGTCTGATTACTCAAACGCTAAAATACAGTTGATACTTATTTTATTTATTTAAATCTAAAACATCTTTCATCGAAAAAACACCTTTTTTTCCGAAAATCCATTCTGCTGCGATAACAGCTCCAGTCGCGAATCCTTCTCGGTTGTGCGCGGTATGCTTGATTTCAATCGAATCGATTTCCGAATCGTAAATCACCGTGTGTGTGCCTGGTACATTTTCAATTCTAAGGGCATCGATTTGGATTTCGTTGGCTTTTGATTCGTTTTTTTCTACATCGAATTGAGATGACTTTGCCAAAGTCCAGCTTGAATAGGTCGACTCTTTGATAATATCATTTGCCAAAGTAATTGCGGTGCCACTCGGGCGATCTAATTTTTGTGTATGATGAATTTCTTCCATCCGCACTTTATATTGATCAAATTTCCCCATCAATTTCGCCAAATAGCTATTCATTTCAAAAAACAAATTAACCCCTAAACTAAAATTTGAACCGTAAATGAACGTACCGTTATTTACCTTGCAAAGCCCCACCATCTCTTCATACTGCGCCAACCATCCAGTAGTGCCACAGACCACAGGGACATTAGTATCAAAACATTTGGAAATGTTACTCACTGCTGCATCTGGAATACTAAAATCGATAGCAACATCAGCATTTTCCAAGCCTTCAAAGGAAGAGGAACTGGTTTTTCGAAGCACAATTTCATGGCCACGCGACAAAGCAACCTTTTCGATTACTTTACCCATTTTACCATATCCTAGGAGTGCAATTTTCATTTGAATTTGTAATTTAATGCCACACCAAAATTGGGTTTCATATACCGTTGATCAAGATATAAGTCTTGTCGAATAGACAAGTTATCATTGACATTAAACTGTCCTAAATGCGCATCTACATTAGCGTCAATGATATTTAAGACATAAAATCCAACGGTCAAAAGTAGTGAAAGATCTCGATTTCTTTTGTAAAATCGCTGGGCTTCAATTAAGCGGTCGTCATCTAAATAATCGTAACGTGGATTGGAAATTCCAGCCAATCGGTCTTTATAAACACCGCGGAATTCATGGTAGAAATCGTTGTTTCTGGTGTAAAAATATAGGGTAGTAGCGAGTGCACCGTATACCAACGGAATTTTCCAGTATTTTTTATTGTACGCTTGACCTAATCCAGGAAGAATTGCCGAGTAAAAGGCTGCTTTTGCTGGGGAAAGTGGATTAATATCGTCGTTCTTAATAGAATCTTTTGAAATTAATAAAGGAGCAGTTTCCTCTTGACCAACAACGAATTGAACAGCGCCACATAAGAGCCAAAGTAGTATGAGAGTTCTTTTCCGCACTTACCCTTTGATCAATTTAATAATTCGATTAAAATCTTCTTCGGAATGAAATGGTATCGTAATTTTGCCTTTTCCATTTCCTGCGACTTTCACATCGACTTTGGTTCCAAAATACGTTGCGATAGCTTTTTTCTCATGTTCGGCAATATCAAAGCTAGCTGCTTTTGTTGCTTTTTTTGCAGTCGGTTTGATGCTTTCTTGATAGCTTTTTACCAAAGCTTCCGTTTCGCGTACCGATAAATTTTGACTTACGATTTTTTGGTAGATATCAGTCTGTACATCTTGATCGTCAATATTTATAATAGCGCGACCGTGACCCATACTAATAAATCCATCGCGAATTCCCGTTTGAATAATCGGATCTAATTTTAATAATCGCAAATAATTGGCAATCGTAGAACGTTTTTTACCCACACGTTCGCTCATTTGCTCTTGTGTAAGCTGAATTTCATCAATCAATCGTTGGTATGATAATGCAATCTCAATCGGGTCTAAATCATGTCTTTGAATATTCTCAACCAAAGCCATTTCTAACGATTCTTGATCATTAGCGATTCTGATATACGCCGGAATGGTCTTAAATCCGTTGATCTTAGAAGCACGCAAACGACGTTCTCCAGAAATTAATTGGTATTGGTTGAAGTCGATTTTTCGAACCGTAATAGGTTGAATCACACCCAATTCGCGAATAGACATCGCGAGTTCCTGTAATGATTCTTCATTAAAATTACTTCGCGGTTGAAAAGGATTAATTTCAATAGCTTCAATATCCAATTCAATGATATGCCCAACTAATTTGTCGGCATTCTTATCATTGACAGACTGAATATTGTTATCAGGATCTTTCAACAAGGCAGATAATCCTCTTCCTAATGCTTGTTTTTTTACTGCTTGTGACATACTTCTAATTACTATTTTTCTTAATAATCTCTTGCGCTAAGTGAAGGTAATTCGAGGCTCCTTTGCTCGTCGCGTCATAATTGATAATGCTTTCACCATAACTTGGCGCTTCGCTCAATTTGACGTTTCGTTGAATGATTGTTGCAAAGACCATGTCATTAAAATGCTTTTGCACTTCTTCAACCACTTGATTCGACAATCGTAATCTCGAGTCAAACATCGTCAATAATAAACCTTCTATATCTAAATCTGGATTGTGAATTTTTTGCACACTTTTGATGGTGTTTAACAATTTCCCCAATCCTTCCAAAGCATAATATTCGCATTGAATCGGGATAATGACAGAATCAGAAGCAGTCAACGCATTCAACGTCAACAAACCTAATGATGGCGCGCAATCAATCAAAATATAATCGTAATCATCTTTGATCGGAGCCAACGCTTGTTTCAGCATATATTCTCGATTTTCCTTATCTACCAATTCAATTTCAATCGCCACCAAATCAATGTGCGCCGGAATCACCCAAACGTTCGGAGCCGTGCATTTGATGATGGCTTCCTGCGGCAAATTGCTATGTTCTAGCATTTGATAGGTTCCCACCGTCACGCTTTCGATATCAATACCCAAACCTGAACTCGCATTCGCTTGAGGATCTGCATCTATCAGCAACACTTTTTTCTCTAAAACACCCAAAGACGCGGCCAAATTTACCGAAGTAGTCGTTTTTCCAACACCGCCTTTTTGATTGGCTATCGCAATGATTTTACCCATTTATTTTTTCAGATTTTGAGCCGTAAAAATACAATTAAATCTGGGTTTTTCAAGGCTTA
>CANHEA010000148.1 GCA_947459635.1 Flavobacteriaceae bacterium
GTAGGCTTTGGTGTCGGAGTTGGTTGAGGTGTTGGCTTGTTAGGATTTTCAGTCATAATTATATTATTAGATGTCAGTTAATAGGCTTACTTATAACGTTTTCGGGCTTGGCGAAGGTGGCGATTTTTACCACAAATGTTGATGCGGAGAACCAAACTTTGATTAACCACAAATGTGTCTGCGGAGCACTGAACCGCCACTTTTGCCAAACCCGTGTTACCAGTAGTGCTTTCTCGTCTGTCGCTGTGTCTGTCCATGTTTGCAGTGTTTCTGTGCGTTGGCTTGGTGGCTCTTTTGGATTTTTTTTGCGTTGGTCTGTGCGTTGAAAAAAAATACAAATGTGCCACCAAATGCGTTGGCTATTGTCTATTATATCTTGTGAAATAAGCGTCAATTTCTGGTCTTAACTCTAAACCAATTCGTTCAAAACAGTCCAGCAAATCGGTATATGCACCTTGTCCACCCAGAAAATCCCAGAACTCTGCTGCAACTTTTAATTCATTGTCTAAGTCCAGCATACCTCTCATTGTCCAACGGTTGTATGGTTGTGGTTCATATGGATTGTAAGGAATTGCAATAATTGTCTGAATGTTAGCTGTTGGATTTGCAGCAAGTGTTGTTGCTACCCATTCTAAAAGCGTCCTTTTAAATTCCTTGAAACCACCTGCATTTGGTTTAGCAGTTTTGATGTCGAACAAGTAAATTGTTCCATCATGTCCAACAAGTTTCACATCAACTTTGGTAGGTTTCACTGTTTTCATTTCTCCAGATTGGCAAACTGCTCTAATTGCATTTATTTCTTCTATTTTGTTTGGAGAAGAGGTTGCAATGGCAAGACCGTCCATTATGTTTTGGATTACTCTATGTGCATCAGATGAAATTTGGTTGCCAGCTGTTTGTTGTGATTCTGCACTTGCAAAACTTGATAATGCTAATGCTTTTGCAACTGGTTCAAAGATACTTGTACCAAAGTTTGTATTTAATGAATGGATAAATGAAAACAAAGCCATTCTGTCCTGCCCTAGTAACCTTGTATGAAAAGGCATTATTGCTGGTTCAGGATTATAATTTTGGAATTTGTGTCTTAAACTGTTTCTTAAAACAGTTTCAACTTGCTGGATTTGTTGTTGTGATAATGCCATTTTTTAATTCTTTATATTTTTTAAAAATAATGTTGAATGCAGCTGGTGGATAAAACTTTCGATAGTGAATTCCACCTTTTTTGTTAGAAGGTGGGAACAAAAGTGTACCATTTGTATCCACTACTGTTTTAATTGATTCTATTGCAAGTTCTACTTCAGCTTTAAAATCTATTTTCAAATTTTCAATCCAAGAAAATTCAATATTATCCGACTTGCTTTGCAAATCAGTTATACTTAAAATATCTATTTCTTTTAAATGTTTTTCAAGTTCGAATATTACAATTGACGAAAATATTTGATAACGAGCAGTGTCGTAAATACTAGGAATTTGTGAATAAATATTATACCAAAGAATACCAGATATTAAGGATTTATTAATGAAGTTTACATCTGTATCTCTCAATTTTGTAAATTCAGTTAGAATTTCATTTCTGTACATTGCTGCTTTATGTGGCTCCATTTTCCACAACGAAATATAGGCTTTGGCCTGTGCAAGCATATCAACAAACTTTGTTGAACTGTTTTTATATTGTCCCTGTCTTCTTTCAAACAAAGGACTTACAATTACAGTCTTTTTACTTAAATCAAAATCTTTATAAGCTTTTTCCAGTTCAAACATTTTTGGATGAATGGAAATTAGATTTTCATTTGTAACTGGGTTTTGATTGTTGGAAGAATAAGTAATGTCGCCTAATAAAATTTCGTCTTTTTCAGTTTCAATAATCTTAATATTTACTTGGAGATTGTTATAGATTGAATTGTTTTTGCATGTTTCTAAAATTGCATGGCAAGTTTGACAACCATTCACTATACGGATGTTTTCAAGGACAATTCCTTTTGCTCCCCTTGTTTCTTGTTTATCAACAGTTAATGTAATTCCGTTGTTAAGCAAAATAAATTTATCACCGTTCTCTTTTATTGTTTTAATTATTTTAGGTTTAATATCTGATTTTTCAATTTCCGCTCTAACATTGTAACCGTATAGGTCATTAGGCTTTTGTTTATCAATATCATAAATGATTTTCATTAGCTCACCGAATGAAATTGCTCCGAACAAAATTTTACCAACCTTTGGAATCTGAATTTCCTTTGTGATTTCAATGTACTCAACTGTTTTATTAATAGTAATTGAATTTTGTTCCTGTTCCTCCCAAATATCAAGAATATCGTTGTCATTATAATATTCTAATGCAATGTTTTCATCTCTTCTAATCCAGAAAAAATCTTTCATAGTTTTTTTTAATGCATCCTCTCTTACGGTAAAGGTCGAATTTGAAAACGTATTTGAATCTGTCTCTTTTCCTGTTACATACAAGCAAGAAAAACTAAGATTTATTTTATCATTTAATTGAATAAGTTTCTTGCATTTTTCCCTAAACGCAACAAATTTTTTCCATTCATCTTGTGCAGAAAATTCTGTCAAGAAACAATTTGACAAAGTGCTCAAATCGGTAGGTTCAATTTTTCCAGATTTAGTTTGTATGAGTATTATATTCAAAACACCATCTGTGAACTTAAGTAATTTATCATTCAGTTCTTCATCATCAAGATTAAGGTGAAGAATTTCCTTTTTGTATAGAAAAAAACAGCCATCTACAGCCATTGTGCTGTTTTTGCCAAAATTAATACCTTCAATTAAGTCATTATCCAGAGTACTTTCATAAGGATATTCTTCATTAATCTTGTAATAAATTTCTTTTAGTAACAAATAATTTGCAAATGCTTGATACTTTTCCCAGAACTCACCTTCTATTTTTTTTCCTTCTGCAAATCGATTTACAATTCCTTCTAATTTCGGATTATCCATATTATAATACTTTATTCTTTAAATGAAAAATAATTTCAGCATATGCACCTTTATCCTTTTCTGTTCGGTTTAATACTGGTCGTTTATATTGATTAAC